>JBEDBW010000001.1:0-37407 GCA_041177045.1 Actinomycetota bacterium
TCTTTTACTCCAGGAGTTCCTCGTTGGAAAGTTGGTAAGGGTGAAGGTTGGGTAACAGCTGAGTATGCAATGCTTCCTCGTGCAACCCATGACAGAAATGATCGTGAATCTGTTAGAGGAAAAATTGGTGGTCGCACCCACGAGATCTCACGTCTGATTGGACGAGCTCTAAGAGCAGCAGTTGACTTCAAGGCACTAGGGGAGAACACCATTGTTATCGACTGTGATGTTCTGCAAGCTGATGGAGGAACAAGAACTGCTGCCATCACTGGAGCATATGTTGCTCTAGTAGATGCTGTGAACTATGGAATTGAACATGGGCACATCCCCGCAAAGAACAAGGTAATTGTCGAGTCTATTTCAGCTATCTCGGTTGGTATCGTCGATGGTGTTCCAATGTTAGATCTTGCCTACACCGAAGACGTCAGAGCTGAAACGGACATGAACGTTGTTGTTACAGGAACAGGCAAGTTTGTTGAAGTTCAAGGAACTGCCGAAGGTGTTGCTTTCGATAGAGATGAACTAAATGCTCTTTTAGATTTGGCTTTGCTTGGAACAAAGGAACTCACTTCAATCCAGCAATCAAGTCTGGGTCAGAACTAAGCATGCAGCTAGTTTTAGCAACCCATAACCAAGGCAAGGTTCAAGAACTAAAAGCCATATTGGAACCTGTTGGTTTAGACCTTGTTGGTTATGACGGACCTGAACCTGTTGAAGATGGAATCAGTTTTCTAGAGAACGCTCTAATCAAAGCAAGAGCAGCTCACAAGCACACCGGGTTACCTGCAATTGCAGATGATTCAGGTTTAGCCGTTGAAATACTTGGCGGTTCTCCTGGCATCTTCACCGCAATTTGGTCAGGTACTAAAGACAATGTTGCAAATAGAAGATTGCTACTGGCTCAACTCAAAGACATTCATCCTGAACACAGAGCAGCATCGTTTGTCTGCACGATTGCTTTGGTGACTGATGAAGGAGAAACTACATTTACCGGTGTTTGGCCAGGAAGCATTTCCCCTGAAGAACGTGGCACTAACGGTCACGGTTACGATCCAGTATTTATTCCAGAAGGTTTCGAGCAAACTGCTGCTGAACTTGAACCAGAAGTAAAGAATGCGCTTAGCCACAGAGCACAAGCTCTGAGTGGGCTAATTAGTTTCTTTAGATCCTGAGTTTTTTCTACGAGCTTTGATTACTTCTAGAACTACGGGAATCAAAGAAATAGCCACCAAAGTTACAGTCACCAAAACAACGTTTTCTCTAACGAATGGAATTTGTCCTAGGAAGAAACCAATTAGTGGAACGATGATTCCCCAGCTAATCGCTCCAATCAAGTTGTTTCTCAGGTAATAGGAATACTGCATCTTTCCTACACCAGCTGCCACTGGCACAAATGTTCTAAGAATTGGAACGTAGTGAGCGAAGATAACTGCCTTAGCTCCGTGCTTCACAAAGAACCGTTGAGCTCGATCAGCATTCTTCTGGCTAAAGAACCTTGAATTAGGTCGCTTGAAGACGGCAGGACCTGCTTTTCTGCCAATGAAGTAGCCAAGTTGATCTCCAACTATGGCTGATGCCGAAATCAGTATGCAGGCTAACCAAATAGGTACATCTATCAGTCCAGTACCAATCATCAGCCCAACTGTGAACAGCAGTGAGTCTCCAGGGAGAAAGAAACCTACCAATAGCCCTGTTTCAGCGATGATGATGAGGCATACGATCACCATGGCCAGAGGGCCAAGGTCTCTCAAGATACCTTCAAGGTCAAAATGCAATATGTCGTTTATATTCATGTGCCCCCAGCAGGAATCGAACCTGCGCTCCCGCCTCCGGAGGGCGGTGCTCTATCCCCTGAGCTATGGGGGCTAGGCGATAAGCCCAGACTACCAGCCGCCTATCTAAAGAGGCAGAGCCACTTATGGCCTCGCTAGGCACTTTGGTAGACTTAGGGGATTACCGGTGAAGGCGTTGTGGCCTTGAAACCCAATTAATTCATTCCCCAAAGTAAAGGTGCATTGCGTGACCCCTGCAGATCTATCCAGTCACATTCTTGCCATCTTGGGCTCTTTGCAGACCCAGGGCAAGTTGGCTGTTATTGACCTGCCTGCTGAAGTCGTAGTTGAAAGACCAAAGAACAGAGATCATGGGGATTGGGCAACTAACGTTGCTATGCAGTGGGGTGTGAAATTGGGTTCAAACCCGAGAGAATTTGCAGCCCTTCTAGCAAAGGAACTGGAAAGTGTTTCTGGCATCTCAAAGGTTGATGTTGCTGGCCCTGGCTTTATCAACATCACTCTTAGTGCAGCAGCTGCAGGAGAACTTGCGAAGCAAATTGTTCAAGCTGGAGATTCTTACGGTGCGGGAAGTTTGCTTTCTGGAATCAAGATGAACCTTGAGTTTGTTTCAGCTAACCCAACTGGCCCTATCCATATTGGTGGAACACGTTGGGCAGCAGTTGGAGATTCACTTGCAAGAATCTTTGAGGCCCAAGGAGCAAAAGTTACTCGTGAGTATTACTTCAACGACCACGGTGCACAGATAGATAGATTTGCTAGATCACTTCTGGCTGCAGCTAGATCAGAAGATGCACCTGAAGATGGTTATGCAGGTGAATACATAAATCAGATTGCTAAGGCAGTTCTTGAATTGCATCCAAATGCCACCTCACTTCCAGAAGAAGAAGCTAAAGAAACATTTAGAGCAGCCGGTGTTGATTTGATGTTTGGCGAGATTCGTGAATCTCTTGAAAAGTTTGGTGTTCACTTCGACGTGTTCTTCCATGAGAATTCTCTGTACGAACAAGGTGCTGTCCAGAAGGCCATTGAAAGACTAAGAGGCCTGGGTCACATCTATGACCAAGACGGAGCTGTTTGGCTTCGTTCAACAACTTTCGGTGATGACAGAGATCGTGTTGTTATTAAGAGCGATGGTGAAGCCGCCTACATTGCTGGAGACCTTGCTTATTACTTAGATAAGCGAGAGCGTGGATTTGATCAGGCTATCTACATGCTTGGAGCAGATCACCACGGCTATGTCCAGAGAATGATGGCGATGTGTGCTGCCTTCGGTGATGAGCCTGGAGTGAATCTAGAGATTCTTATTGGTCAGCTAGTGAACTTAGTTAAAGATGGTGAACCGGTAAGAATGTCTAAGCGTGCAGGAACTGTAGTAACTATGGAAGATTTGGTTGATGCTGTTGGTGTTGATGCTGCTAGATACGCATTGACTAGATCATCAATTAACTCAATGGTTGATATTGACCTTGATCAGTTGTCTAAGAAGACCAACGACAACCCTGTCTTCTACGTTCAGTACGCTCACGCTAGAACCAAGCAGGTTGCTAATAACGCTCAATCTCTAAGCGTTGATGACAGCGAGTTTGATCCAAGTCTTCTAACTCACGAAAGTGAATCAAACCTTCTTGCTGCCCTGGCTCGCTTCCCAGCAGTAATGGCTCATTCTTCTACAGAGCGTGCACCTCACCTGGTTGCCCGTTATCTAGAGGAAGTAGCAGGAGCATATCACCGCTGGTATGACGCATGTCGAGTTACTCCGCTATCAGGTAACGCAGTTGAATCAGTCCACAGAACTAGACTTTGGCTAAACAACGCAGCATCCGTTGTTCTAGCTAATGGCCTGAAGGTTCTTGGCGTTAGTGCACCGGAGCGTATGTGATGAACGATAACCAGTTAGCTCCGTCTTGGCTAGAAGTACCTAAAGATGTCAACGCCATCCAAGCTGGCATATGGCCGAAGAGTTTCAAGCGTGAATCAGACGGACATATCTCTATCGGTGGAAATGCTGTTGGCGATCTAGTGGCAGAGTTTGGTTCACCCCTATACGTTTTAGACAAAACAGAGTTCTTTGATAGAGCAAAGCAAATTATTAAGGCTTTCTCTAAAGAAGCTGAAAAGCACGACACCAAAGCAAAGATTTACTACGCGAGTAAGGCTTTCCTTTCAACTGAGGTAGTTCGTTGGGTTGACCAGCTTGGAATGAATGTTGATGTTTCATCCGGTGGAGAGTTAGCTGTTGCTTTAGCTGGTGGTATCGATGCAAAACGAATCGGACTACACGGCAATAACAAATCACACAGCGAAATTGGTCGTGCAGTTGCTGCAGGTGTCGGTGTGATTGTTATCGACAGCGACATTGAGATTGAGAGAATTGCATCTGCTGCTGGTGCTCAAGACCGCATTCAACCAGTGCGAATTCGTGTAAACAGTGGAGTGCATGCACACACTCACGAATACCTAGCAACTGCTAGAGAAGATCAGAAGTTCGGTATCGCTATGGCAGATGTTCCTGCCCTTGTCGAAAAGATTCGCTCACACAAACACTTACAGTTCTTGGGTCTTCATTCACACATTGGTTCACAGATCTTTGCTGTTGAAGGTTTTGTTGAAGCAGCCAAGAGACTAGTTGCTCTGCAGGCAGAACTACTCAAGAGTGGACCTGTTCCAGAGATGAACCTAGGTGGAGGTTTCGGAGTTGCTTACACTCCAGCTGATTCACCACTTGCTATTGAAGATGTTGCCAAGGCAATTACTGATGCAGTTGCAGATGAGTGTAAAAAGTTTGGTATTTCAATTCCTGTTCTAGCCTATGAACCAGGACGAGCAATTGTTGGCCCAGCTGGAATAACTCTCTACAACGTAGGAACCACCAAAGATGTTCTTGTTGGGGAAGAAGCAGTTGTTAGAAAGTATGTGAGCATCGACGGTGGTATGAGCGACAACGCTAGACCAGCTCTCTACGGAGCTGACTACAGTGTCACTATTGCTTCAAGAGAATCAGATGCAAAGCCAGCTTTATCTCGTGTTGTTGGTAAGCACTGTGAATCTGGAGATATCGTTGTCAAAGATGCCTATCTTCCTGAGGATGTTGCTCCTAACGATCTGTTAGCTGTTGCCACCACAGGGGCTTACTGCTTCTCGCTAGCCAGCAACTACAACTATTTGGCTAGAGCCGCAGTTGTTGCTGTTTCAGATGGCAAGGTTGATTTAATAGTTAGAGCTGAAACAGAAGAAGACCTGCTTTCAAGAGATGTGAAGGTGTCACGATGATTGAATATCGACCGCTTAGAGTTGCTCTTTTAGGAGCAGGCTCTGTTGGCTCACAGGTTGCAAGGCTAATTATTGAAAACAAAGACGAGCTAGCTGCTCGTGTTGGTGCCGAACTTCAGCTAGCTGGAGTTCTAGTAAGAGACAAGAGAGCTGCTAGAAACTTCGGTATCCCTCAAGAATTGATTACTACCGAAGCTGATCAACTAATCCTCGGTGCCGACATCGTGATTGAGGTTATGGGTGGCATTGAGCCAGCACGTACCTACATCCTGGCTGCATTGAACTCAGGTAGCGATGTAATTACCGCTAACAAGGCATTGCTTGCAACCCATGGAACAGAGTTGTTTGATGTTGCTGAACAAGTTGGAGCTCAGCTCTACTTTGAGGCAGCTGTTGCTGGAGCAATTCCAATCATTAGACCGCTTCGTGAGTCTTTGGCTGGAGATAAAGTCAAGCGAATCATGGGAATCGTGAATGGTTCAACTAACTTCATTCTTGATCGCATGGATTCAACCGGTTCGACTCTTGAAGAAGCTATGAAAGAGGCAACCAAGCTTGGCTATCTAGAAGCTGATCCAGTTTTGGATGTTGAAGGTTATGACGCAGCTCAGAAAGCAGCCATCCTCGCATCTCTTGCTTTCCATACAGAAGTTCCTCTAGAGAAGGTTTACCGCGAAGGAATTACAAAAGTTACCCAGGCTCAAATGGCAGCAGCTAAGAGAGATGGTTACGTAATCAAACTTCTAGCTATCTGCGAAAAGATAGCTGCCGATTCAGAACACCCTGAAGAAGGTATCTCTGTTCGTGTTTACCCAGCAATGGTTCCACTAGAGCATCCTCTTGCAGCTGTGCGCGGAGCTTTCAACGCAGTATTCGTTGAGGCAGAAGCTGCTGGAAGTCTTATGTTCTATGGTGCTGGTGCTGGTGGAATTCAAACTGCATCTGCAGTCATGGGAGATTTAGTTTCTGCAGCTAAGCGACACGTAGCTGGTGGTCCAGGTCTAGCTGACTCTGTGCACGCTGAACTAGAAGTTCTACCGATCAGCAGAATCATGACAAGATACCAAATCACTTTGGAAGTAACTGACCAACCAGGTGTGCTTGCATCGATTGCAAACATTTTTGCTAACCACAATGTTTCTATCGAAACAGTTGAGCAGTCTTCAAAGATGATTCAAGCTGAAACTACTGCTTGGTTGGAAATTGGAACTCATGAAGCTAGTGATAAATCACTAGCTGCCGTAGTAAGTGAACTCGACGCCAGTGCTGCCGTTGAACAAATCACCTCTGTTATCAGAGTTGAAGGAGTATAAACATGGCACATCAATGGCGTGGAGTAATCAACGAGTATTTTGATCGACTAGATATTGAGCCTGGCACGAGGGTAATCACCTTGGGTGAGGGAGGAACACCACTAGTAGCTGCTCCTGCTCTAGCAAAACTTGTTGGAGCTTCTGAAGTTTGGCTAAAGGTTGAAGGAATGAACCCAACTGGTTCATTCAAAGACCGTGGAATGACAATGGCTGTTACTAAAGCCGTTCACCATGGAGCTAAGGCTGTTATTTGTGCTTCTACAGGAAACACTTCGGCGAGTGCTGCTGCTTACGCTGCTGCTGCGGGCATCAAATCTGTAGTTCTTATCCCAGAGGGCAAGATCACTATGGGTAAGTTGGCTCAAGCCGTTGCCCATAAAGCAGAGATACTTCAGGTCAGAGGTAACTTTGATGACTGTCTAGTCCTTGCCAGAGAACTCAGCGAGAACTACGCGGTGCACTTGGTCAACTCTGTGAACCCAGATCGTATTGAAGGCCAGAAGACAGCAAGCTTTGAAGTAGTTGAAACCCTAGGTTTCGCTCCTGACTTCCATGTCTTGCCTGTTGGTAACGCTGGAAACTACAGCGCTTACTTCAAGGGTTACTTAGAAGAATTCAATGAGGGAACTATCAAGGGGATCCCTGTGATGTGGGGATTCCAAGCAGAAGGCTCAGCTCCTTTTGTAGCTGGACACCCTATTGCTAACCCAGAAACTATTGCTACCGCTATCAGAATTGGTAACCCAGCTTCTTGGGATCTAGCTCTCAGTGCTCAAGATTGCAGCAAGGGAGAGTTTGGTGCTGTTAGCGATGAAGAGATTCTGTGGATGCACAGATTCCTGTCTAATGAAGTTGGCGTATTCGTAGAACCTTCATCAGCTACCGGTGCCGCTGGTCTATTCAAGAACTCAAAGCTAGGCAAAGTTCCAAGTGGAACAAAGATTGTTGTCACTGTTACAGGCCATGGTCTGAAAGATGTTGGTTGGGCATTGAAAGATGCAAATGGCGAAGAGATTTCTCCAGTTTCTTGTTCTAAAGAAACCAGTGAAGTTGCAGAGCTTCTTGGATTGGATAAAAACTAATGCGTTTAGATCAAGCTAACGCCATGCTGGGTAGAAAAGTTGTTGTTAAAGTTCCAGCGACAACAGCAAACCTAGGTCCTGGTTTCGACACTTTGGGTATGGCTTTATCTTTTTACGATGAACTTGAAGTTCAAGCGGTTGACGCTCTCGATGCTCAGGTAGAAGTTATTGGTGAAGGTCAAGGTGAAGTTGCAACAGGTGATGAAAATCTAGTTGTAAAAGCTATTGCTTACACATTCCAATACATGAGACAACCACTTCCAGGACTAAGACTTCGAGCTCATAACTTTATTCCTCACGGTAGAGGAATGGGATCTTCAGGAGCTGCAGTAGTAGCTGGAATTATGGCTGCTAAAGGTTTGCTTGAAGGCATTGTTGAGATAACTCCAACTCAGCTTTTGGAAATTGCAACAAAGCTTGAGGGACACCCAGACAATGTGGCTCCAGCACTATTCGGTGGACTAACTATTGCTTGGCAGGATGAGACCGGACCTAAGCACAAGAAGCTTTTCGTCCACAGAGGTGTGTCTCCACTAGTTCTTGTTCCAAAGAACAAGATGTCTACTGAACTAGCTAGATCTCTGCAGCCAGATTCAGTTCCTCACGATGATGCTGTATTCAATGTTTCTCGTTCAGCTCTGCTTATTGCAGCTCTAACCCAGAGCCCTGAGCTACTTCTAGCAGCCACTGAGGACAGATTGCACCAGGCTTACAGAGCCAAAGCTATGCCTGAAACTGATGCTCTAATCACGGCATTGCGTGATGCAGGACATGCTGCTGTTGTTTCAGGGGCTGGCCCATCAGTGCTGGTTTTGGCCTCAGATCCCGCTCAAAGACTGGCTGCAGCCAGTCTGGCAGCTGAGAAGTTCCCAACTTGGAGCTCTTTAATGTTGGCGGTTGACTTCAAAGGTGCTACTGTTGCAACGTACACAAATCTTGGGGCTAATCAATAGCTATCCAAATCCAAATCCCGTAAATACTTACGGTTCCAGCATGACAAGGGTCGTGCACCAAGCAATCCACCTCCAAATCAGAAACCGATTGCTAACTAAGAAAGAGTCAAACAAACATGGATGAAGTCCAAAAAGAAAATTCTCCTAAGAGATCACGTCGCGTAACTGCAGTTCCTGCAACAGACGCACCGGTTGAAGCTAAGAAGCCAGCCCGTTCTCGTAAGAGTGAAGATGCTGCACCTGCAGCTGCTCCAGCAGCGTCAACTGATGCACCTGCAGAGCGTTCAAACACTAGAACTCGTAACCGTTCAGCTGCTCCTAGCGAATCAGCTCCTAAGGCTGAAGGTTCACAAGAGTCATCTAGCGAGCGTCCAGCCCGCGGTGAATTCGATGGTGAGCGTCCAGAGCGTTCTGAAAGAAACGATCGTCAGGGTCAAAACCGTAACCGTAATCGCAACCGTAACCGCAATGGTGGAAACGATAGATTCCGTGACCGTGGTCCTCGTCGCAACAACGAGCGCGATGAAGTTGATACCGAGATCTCTCCAGACGATGTATTAGTACCTGTAGCAGGTATCTTGGACATCCTCGATAACTACGCATTCGTTCGTACTACAGGTTACCTAGCTGGTCCAAACGATGTTTATGTATCCCTTGGTCAGGTCAAGAAGTATTCACTTCGCAAGGGTGATGCAGTTGTCGGTGCAATCCGTCAGCCACGTGAAGGTGATTCACCTTCAAGAACTAAGTTCAACGCGATTGTTCGTGTTGACACAGTTAATGGTCAGACTCCAGAAGAGGCAGCTAACCGTGTTGAATTTGGAAAGCTAACTCCTCTATACCCCCAGACTCGTCTGCGTCTAGAGACTGAGCCAAACAAGCTATCAACAAGAATCATTGACCTTGTAGCTCCTATTGGTAAGGGTCAGCGTGGACTTATTGTTTCACCACCTAAGGCTGGTAAGACTTTGGTTCTACAGGCTATTGCTAACTCAATTGCTGTAAACAACCCAGAAGTTCACCTAATGGTTGTTCTAGTTGATGAGCGTCCAGAAGAAGTTACAGACATGCAGAGAACTGTTAAGGGTGAAGTTATTGCTTCTACTTTTGACCGTCCAGCTGAAGATCACACAACAGTTGCAGAGCTTGCAATTGAACGAGCTAAACGTCTAGTTGAGATGGGCCACGATGTTGTTGTGTTGCTTGACTCAATTACTCGTCTAGGTCGTGCCTACAACCTTTCAGCCCCGGCATCTGGTCGTATTCTTTCCGGTGGTGTTGATTCATCAGCACTATATCCACCAAAGCGTTTCTTTGGTGCTGCTAGAAACATTGAAGATGGTGGATCACTAACCATCCTTGCAACAGCTCTTGTTGAGACTGGTTCGAAGATGGATGAAGTTATCTTCGAAGAGTTCAAGGGAACTGGAAACATGGAACTTCGTCTTTCACGCTCACTTGCAGACAAGAGAATCTTCCCTGCAGTTGATGTGAACGCATCTGGTACACGTCGTGAAGAAATGTTGATGAGCCCTGATGAGACCAAGATTGTTTGGAAGCTTCGTCGTGCTCTTGCAGGTCTTGAGCAGCAGCAAGCTCTTGAGCTTGTTCTAAACCGTCTAAAGGAAACTAAGAGCAACGTTGAGTTCCTAATGATGGTTCAGAAGTCTATGCCTGTAGCAAGCGGATCTGAAAGCGAATAATGCTATCTTCAGTCCAGGCTTTACTGGCTGAACATGCAGAGTTGCAAAGCCAACTTTCTGAGGCCTCAGTCCACGCCAATCCAGTTCTTGCAAAGAAACTTAACCGCAGGTATGCCGAGCTAAACGCAATCGTTTCGGCCTACCATGCCGTTAATGCATTGCAGTCAGATCTAGATGCCGCTAAAGACATGGCTAAGGAAGATGAGAGCTTCGCAGCTGAAATCCCCGCTTTGGAAGAGTCTCTTCATGAAGGGTCCGAGAAGCTTCGTCGTCTACTTATTCCTAGAGACCCTGATGATGGTCGCGATGTCATTATGGAAATCAAGGCTGGTGAAGGTGGTGCAGAGTCTGCACTTTTCGCAGCTGACCTTTTCAGAATGTACATCCAGTACGCAAACAGCAAGGGCTGGAAGACAGAAATCCTAGACAAGAACGAATCAGATCTTGGTGGATACAAGGATGTTCAGATTGCTATCA
Organism: Actinomycetota bacterium; assembly: GCA_041177045.1. Classification (GTDB taxonomy): domain Bacteria; phylum Actinomycetota; class Actinomycetes; order Actinomycetales; family Microbacteriaceae; genus Rhodoluna. The sequence goes on from JBEDBW010000001.1 coordinate 10,595, forward strand.
AAGGCAAGTCATCAGATCCTGCTGAAGGAGTATGGGCTCACCTGAAGTATGAAGGTGGTGTTCACAGAGTTCAGCGTGTTCCAGTAACTGAAACTCAGGGCAGAATCCATACTTCAGCTGCTGGTGTTCTAGTCTTCCCTGAAGTAGATGCACCTGAAGAACTTGAAATTGCTGCAAATGAAATTCGTGTTGATGTGTTCAGATCCTCTGGTCCTGGTGGTCAGTCGGTTAACACAACAGACTCTGCTGTTCGACTAACCCACATTCCAACAGGAATTGTTGTTTCTATGCAGAACGAGAAGTCTCAGCTACAAAACCGTGAAGCAGCGATGCGTGTTCTTAGAGCACGTCTACTTGCAGCTCAGCAGGAAGCCCTTGAGGCAGAGCTAAGTGCTGCAAGAAAGTCTCAAGTAAAGAGCGTTGACCGTAGCGAGAGAATTAGAACCTATAACTTCCCAGAGAACCGTATCGCTGATCACCGCACTGGCTATAAGTCATACAACCTTGATCAAGTTATGGATGGAGCACTAGAGCCTGTAATTCAGTCAGCTATTCAAGCTGATGAAGAAGCAAGACTGGCTGCTCTAGGTGAGAGCGAGTAATGAAGCTCTCTGCCGCTCTTGAAGCGGCATCTGCAAAGTTTGAAAAAGCCGGCATTGAATCTTTTCAAGCTGATGCAGAAATCCTGTTGGGTTTTGTTCTTGGTTTATCCAGAGGCGAACTTCAAGTTAAGGCAATTACTGGAGAAGAACTAAATCCAGATGATGCACTCAAGTTCGAAGAACTTGTCGTTAGAAGAGCAGAACGTTTTCCTCTTCAACACCTAACCGGTGTTGCTCACTTCAGACAACTGGAACTAAAGGTAGGTCCTGGTGTATTCGTGCCTAGATTTGAAACTGAAGTTGTTACCCAGATTGCAATCGATGCACTTAGAGCAGTACCTTCGGAAAACCCGATTGCAGTTGATTTAGCAACTGGTTCTGGAGCTATTGCTTTATCTATTGCTCATGAGATTCCTCATGCCAAGGTCTATGCAGTTGAGCTAAGCGAGGATGCTCTTAGATACACCAGAGCAAACTTTGAAAAGTATGCCCCTGAGGCGACCTTGGTTCAAGGCGATCTAGCTTATGCTTTTCCTGAACTAAACACTCAGGTGGATGTCTTGGTTTCCAACCCTCCCTACATTCCTGATGCCATGATCCCTATCTATCCGGAAGTTCATCTTCATGACCCAGCCCTAGCTCTCTATGGGGGAGAAGACGGGCTTGATCTAGTTCGTAAGGTTGAGGCTTCGGCTAAGAGATTGCTGAGAGAAGGCGGAGCATTAGTCATTGAGCACGCTGACATGCAAGGTGATGCCATTAGAGAACTAATATTGAGTTTGGGTTGGCGTCAATGCAGAACCCATAAGGATTTATCAGGTCGCGATCGAGCGACCTCAGCGATTAGGTAGGCGGGTGGTTGTTATGAAGAATGTGTTTGACTGCTCAGTCGATACAGAATTACTAACTGGTATGCGTCTAGCTAAGGTTTCTCTCGGTAGAAACGAGCTAGCGGTTATTCCAACTGACACTGTTTATGGAATTGCAGCTAATGCGTTCTCTCCTGAAGCAGTTCAAGCTCTTCTTGATGCAAAAGGCAGAGGAAGGCAGTCTCCTCCTCCAGTTCTTATTGCAAATCTCAACATGGCGCGTGCATTAGTTGAAACTCTTCCTGATGCTGCAATCAAACTTGCTGAAACTTTCTGGCCTGGAGCATTGACTCTAATTCTTAAAGCTCAGCCATCTCTCTCATGGGATCTAGGAGAGACCAAGGGAACAGTTGCTCTTAGAGTTCCTGATCACAAGATTGCTTTAGCTCTTATTGAAGAAACAGGTCCACTGGCAGTTTCAAGTGCTAACTTGACTGGTCAGCCGGCTGCAACTACCTGTGCTCAAGCACATGGTTATCTTGAAAGTTCAGTACAAGTGTTTTTGGATGGTGGACCTAGTCCAAAAGGCGAAGCTTCAACAATTCTCGATCTAACCCAGTTAGTTGATACTTACGACTCTGAAGGTAACGTGAGCACCACAGGTCTCATCAAGATTGTCAGACGTGGAGCATTAGCCGAAGCAAAGATTAGATCTGTCGTTGGAGATTTACTTGAAGTAAGTGCGGGCTAGTGCGCGCGTATCTCCTTCTTATGGCAATAGCCGGTGTGGTCACCTACCTAGCCACTTTTGTAGTTAGAAAACTTGCTGATAAATACAACATTTATCCAAAAGCAATTAGGTCAAGAGATATGCACCTAAAGCCAACCCCGCGTATCGGTGGATTGGCGATGTTTATAGGCTTTGTGGTTTCAGTATCAATTGCGGCACCTATTGGCTGGTTTGAGGTGGTCTTTGCTGACCCTGGGCCAATCATCGCTATTTCCTTAGCAGCACTGGTTGTAATGGCTATTGGTTTCCTAGATGACCTATTTGATCTTGACTGGACCATCAAGTTAGCGGGGCAGTTCCTAGCAGCTGGAGTTTTGGCTTGGAATGGTGTTCAGATTGTTTCACTGCCAATCTTTGGAATCACAGTTGGTTCGTTTGGTGTTTCCTTCGTAGTTACGGTGTTCCTGGCTGTTCTAGTTATGAATGCGGTTAATTTCATTGATGGTCTAGATGGCTTGGTTGCCGGGGTAGTCCTAATTGGAACTGTTGTCTTCTTTATCTATTCATATCTTTTGGCTCAACAGATTTCACCAACTAACTACTTCAACTTGGCAACAGTCATCTCAGCCATTGTGATTGGTATGTGTGTTGGTTTCTTGCCACATAACTGGCACACAGCAAAGATATTCATGGGTGATGGCGGAGCTCTACTGCTAGGTCTTCTTATGACCGCATCAGCTTTGACAGTGACAGGCCAGATTGACCCTGCTTCGTTGAAGCGAGATGATCTAGTTCCTGCTGTTCTGCCTTTGATTCTTCCTATCTCAATTCTGCTTTTGCCATTACTTGACTTTGCCTTGGCGGTACTTAGACGACTGGCTGCTGGTAAGTCACCTTTTGCGGCTGACCGACTACATCTTCACCACAAACTTCAGGACTTCGGCCATGGCCATGTTGGTTCTGTCTTGGTGTTCTACTTCTGGAGTGCATCAGTTTCAGTTAGCTGTCTACTGCTGTTCCTAACCGACTTTGTCTGGGTAGCAATATTTGCAGTGAGTTCAATATCTCTTTCACTTTTGTATACCCTGTGGCCTGCAATCATTAGATTCCGATCAAGAAAGAAGTTAGCTAATGTTTGATGATCTAAAGTCTGTAATGACCAGAGTTCTAAAACTGGGGGCACTACTAGTAGTAGGCATAACCGTGCTTGGTTCGGTCATTGGCTTTCTAATAGCCGGCACTTCAGGACTTCTAGCCGCATTAGCTGGAGGGGCAGCAGCCTTTGCCTTCACAGCCCTAACAGCTCTGAGCTTGCTATTTGGATCTAAGTTGAACCTGGGTGGTTTCCTAGGAGTGGTTCTAGGTGGCTGGCTAGTCAAAGTGCTCCTCTTCTTAGTTCTCTTCAGCTTCCTAAGCAGGGCAGAATGGCTAACTTTGAGTGCAAGACCCGTGGTCTTTTTCGTAGTGGTTGCCGCTGTTATCGGTGGGCTGGTTTTGGACACAATAGTGGTTACCAAAGCCCGAATTGCTCCTTCGGTCTAATCCCATAAATTGCTGAAAATTTGGCTCAATAACGGGATTTTGGGTCTGCAGATGCTGATACGATTTGAGTATCGCTTGCTCCAGACGAAGCGGTACCCACTGTAAATCGCCGCAAGGTTAGGCATGGCCTGCCCCGAAACAGGAGTCAAAGCTGTTCACTGAAAAGTTGTCACTGCTTAGCGCAGGATTTAGACCTTACACCGCGGGTGAAGGCGACTTTCAGGCGCCAACCATTCAAGAGTTTTACCCTGCAGTAATTGCATTTGCGGGAACCCCATTCGAGATCAACCGAATCATGTTGATTCGTCTATTGGTTATGACACTACTTATTGTTGTTTTCACTCTTTGGGCAGGTAAGTTCCGTAAGAGCACCGCAACTGGCCAGTTTGTTCCTGGCAGATTCCAAATGATGGGCGAGATTTCACTGAACTTCGTCCGTAAGTCAATCGCTCACGAACAGCTGGGTGAAAAAGACGGCGATAGATTCCTACCTCTGCTAACCACAATCTTCTTCATTGTTCTGGGTATGAACATCACAGGCATTGTTCCTGGTCTAAACATTGCTGGAACATCTGTAATTGGTCTACCAATGCTTTTGGCTGGAGTTGCCTATGTGACTTTCATCTATGCAGGTGTAAAGCGTCACGGAATGAAGTTCTTCAAGAACTCACTTTTCCCTGCAGGTGTTCCAAAAGCCTTCTACGCACTGGTAACTCCTATTGAGTTCCTCTCAACTTTCATCCTTCGACCAGTCACTTTGGCTCTTCGTTTGATGATGAACATGATCGCAGGACACCTGCTTTTGGTTCTCTGTTTCACCGCAACACATTACTTTTTCTTATACTCTGACGGATTCTTCAAGATCTTCGGAGTAGGAACATTTACCTTCGGGTTTGTCTTCACTCTCTTTGAGATCTTGGTGGCATTCTTGCAGGCATACGTATTCACCCTGTTGACAACTGTTTACATTCAGCTGTCGTTAGCAGATGAACACTAGGAACAAACTGGGCTAACAAACCGTTAGTTCAAACCATGGAAGGAAAACAAAGTGCAGATTATTCAAGTAGCAGCAGAAGTCGCAGTTCAGACATCACAGGTTGTAGGTAACCTCGGAGTTCTAGGCTACGGTCTAGCAGCGATTGGTCCTGGTATCGGTGTAGGACTAGTAGTTTCAAAGACTATTGAGTCAATTGCTCGTCAACCAGAACTTGCAGCAAGACTTCAGGTAACAATGTGGCTAGGTATTGCGTTTACCGAAGCATTGGCTCTTATCGGTCTTGCAACCCCATTCATCTTCGCAGTCTAAGGTTTCATAAATGACTATTGGAATTCACGAACTATTGATGCCGACCTCGGCGTCAGCTAACCCACTCATACCTGCGGTAGCTGACATTGTTTGGTCTGCAGTTGTTTTCGCGATTCTGTTGGTCTTCTTCTGGCTCAAGGTATTGCCTAACTTCAAAAAGAACATCGATGCAAGAACTGAGGCGATCGAAGGTCGTCTAGCTCAAGCAGAGAAGGCTCAGGCTGAAGCAGCGGCAAAGACAGCAAACATCGAAGCTGAACAAGCTGAGGCTCGTGCCGAAGCTGCTCAGATTCGTGAATCTGCTAGAGCCGAAGGTGCAGCAATTCTTGCTGAACTGAAGGAGCAGGCTTCTCTAGAAGCAGCTCGTATGACAGAAACAGCAAAGAAGCAGATCGAAGCAGAACGTCAGTCCGCAATTATTTCATTGCGTGCTGAAGTTGGAGCGCTAGCTCTTGACCTAGCTTCATCTGTTGTGGCTCAGAACCTTAAAGAAGACAAGAACGCTTCGAGCATCGTCTCAGGCTTCCTGGCAGATCTAGAGAAAGACAGCAAGAAGAACTAATGGCCTCCTCAACTCGTCAAGCACTAGCTCAAGCTAAAGCAGATGCATCTGCCTACCTTGGGTCAGACTTGGCATTTGCGATTGACCTCTTTGTAGTTGCCGATGCAATCTCGGGTAGTACCCAGTTGCGTGGCATCCTTTCAGATACTTCCACTGAAAGCGATGCTAAGAACGCCCTCATCGAGCGCGTATTCAACACAAAGGTCAGTGCAAACGCAATCGAGTTTGTGAAGAAAGTTTGTGCTCTTAGATTCTCAAGAAGCATGGACCTAGTTATTGTTCTTGAACAACTTGGTGTTCACGCTGCTGCTGCTACCGCTTCGAAGACTAACGTTTTGGACGAAGTTCAGAGCGAACTGTTTAGCTTCCAGCAGGTAGTAGCAAGCGACAGAGATCTTCAGTTTGCTTTGAGCAACAAGAGTGCACCTAATGAAACAAAGCTTGCTTTGGTCAAGGCACTTATTGGCTCAAAGGCTAATGCTGTAACTCTTGCTCTAATCAACCAGGCTGTTGGTTCAGCCCGTGGTCGTCGTGTTGCGATTGTGATTGATCAGTTTGCTAAGCAGATTGCTGCATACGGTGACTCACTAGTTGCAACAGTCACAGTTTCCAAAGAACTAGAACAAAGCCAGATTGAACGTTTACGTACAACACTGGCTGGCACTTATGGTCAGCAAATTAGCCTGAACATCGAAATCGATCCTTCGATTATCGGTGGAATGGTTGTTCAAATTGCTGGTGAAATAATCGACGGAAGCGTAAGCACCCGTCTGCAAAACCTAAAGCTGCAGTTGGTAAAGGCCTCCAGCAGCATCAACCGAAGCTAACGCTTCAGAAGTAGAGGAACAAGATGGCAGATCTAAGCATCAGTCCGAATGAGATTCGCGACGCGCTGAAGGACTTTGCTAAGTCTTACGAGCCAGCTCAGGCTAGCCGTACCGAGATTGGTCACGTAATCGATGCCGGTGACGGTATTGCTCACGTTGAAGGCTTGCCAAGTGTGATGGCTAACGAACTTCTAAAGTTCGAAGACGGCACCTTGGGTCTAGCTCAGAACCTAGACGAGCGTGAGATCGGTGTGATCATCCTTGGTGAGTTCACCCACATCGTTGAGGGTATGAAGGTAGAGCGCACAGGCGAGATTCTTTCTGTTCCAGTAGGCGATGACTTCCTTGGTCGCGTTGTAAACCCAGTTGGTGAGCCAATCGATGGCAAGGGAGAGATCAAGTCTTCTGCTCGTCGTGCTCTAGAGCTTCAGGCTCCTGGTGTTATGGCTCGTAAATCAGTTCACGAGCCTCTACAAACAGGTATCAAGGCTATCGACGCGATGATTCCTATCGGTCGTGGACAGCGTCAGCTAATCATTGGTGACCGTCAGACTGGTAAGACTGCTATCGCTATCGACGCGATCATCAACCAGAAGGCTAACTGGGAATCAGGCGACCCTTCAAAGCAGGTTCGTTGTATCTATGTTGCTGTTGGTCAAAAGGGTTCAACAATTGCATCTGTAAAGGGAGCTCTAGAAGCTGCTGGAGCAATGGAGTACACAACTATCGTTGCATCTCCTGCATCTGACCCAGCTGGTTTCAAGTACCTAGCTCCATATACCGGTTCTGCAATTGGTCAGCACTGGATGTATGACGGCAAGCACGTCCTAATCATTTTTGATGACCTATCAAAGCAGGCTGAGGCTTACCGTTCGATTTCCCTTTTGCTTCGTCGTCCACCAGGCCGTGAAGCATACCCAGGTGACGTCTTCTACTTACACTCACGTCTACTAGAGCGTTGTGCAAAGTTGAACGATGAACTTGGTGCAGGTTCAATGACTGGACTTCCAATCATTGAGACCAAGGCAAACGACGTTTCTGCATACATTCCAACCAACGTAATTTCAATTACCGATGGTCAGATCTTCTTGCAGTCAGACTTGTTCAACGCTAACCAGAGACCAGCTATTGACGTAGGTATCTCTGTTTCTCGTGTGGGTGGTGCAGCTCAGGTTAAGGGAATCAAGAAGGTTTCTGGAACATTGAAACTTGAGCTAGCTCAGTACCGTTCCCTAGAAGCATTCGCGATGTTCGCAAGCGACCTAGATGCTGCTTCACGTCAGCAACTTGCTCGTGGTGCACGTCTAATGCAGCTTCTAAAGCAGCCTCAGTACTCTCCATACCCAGTTGAAGAGCAGACAGTTTCTATCTGGGCTGGCACAACAGGCAAGCTTGATGAAGTTCCAGTAGAGGACATCTTGAGATTTGAAAGCGAATTGCTTGACTACCTTCGTCGCAACTCACAGGTTCTAACAACCATCCGCGAGACAAACGATCTCAAGGATGACACTGTTGCAGCTCTAGAAGCAGACGTAGTGAAGTTCAAGAAGAGCTTCCTAACCGGTGTTGGTAAGCCTCTTTCATCAGTAGGTAACGAGTCAGTTGCAGCTATTGATGAAGAAGAAGTTGACCAAGAGAAGATTGTGAAGCAGAAGCGCTAAACAAGCGTTTTTGATTTCAAGAGAAAGTAAAGGACAAAGACATGGGAGCGCAACTTCGGGTCTATAGGCAGAAGATTAAATCTGCTCAGACGACCAAGAAGATTACTCGAGCCATGGAGTTGATTTCAGCCTCACGCATTTACAAAGCACAACAGCGTTTGACTGCAGCTAACCCATATTCTCGAGCGATTACTCGTGCCGTGTCTGCTGTCGCTACCTTCTCTAACATCGATCACCCACTAACTACCGAGCCTAAAGAGATTCGCAGATCTGCTGTGGTCATCTTCACAAGCGACCGTGGTCTAGCTGGTGCATTCTCAACTAACGTTCTAAAGGAATCTGAGCAACTCACCCAGCTTCTAAAAGACCAGGGTAAAGACGTTGTTTACTACCTAGTTGGACGTAAGTCAGTTGGTTTCTTCTCATTCCGTAAGCGTGCTGCTATTCGTAGCTGGACCGGTGGAACAGATCTTCCAGTATTCACAACAGCAGAAGAGATTTCTAATGCAGTTGTTGATGCCTTCAACCTAGGTTACGAAGACGGTGGAGTAGACGAGATTCACTTGGTCTACAACAAGTTCGTATCTATGATCAGCCAGGAACCTCAGGTTGTTCGTCTGCTTCCTTTGGAAATCGTTGAGGGTGTTGCAAAGCCTGAAGAGAACGAAATCTTCCCACTATATGAATTTGAGCCAGATGCATCAAAGGTTCTAGATGCTCTGCTTCCTGTTTACATCGAATCACGTATTTTCAACGCAATGTTGCAGTCAGCTGCAGCAGAGCACGCAGCAAGACAAAAAGCAATGAAGTCAGCTACTGAAAACGCTGACAAGTTAATCAAGAACTACACAAGGTTGAGCAACTCTGCTCGACAGTCAGAAATTACCCAACAGATTTCCGAAATCGTTGGTGGTGCCGACGCACTTGTCGACACCAGCGACAAAGAATAGAAAGATAGAAGAAAATGGCCGAGAACAAGAACACTGCTACCGGACGTATTGCCCGCGTAACAGGTCCTGTGGTTGACATCGAGTTTCCGCACGATGGTATCCCAGGTATCTACAACGCTCTGACCACTGAGATCACTCTGGACGGTGAGGTTTCAATCCTTACCCTCGAGGTAGCTCAGCACCTTGGAGATGACCTAGTCCGTGCTATTGCACTGAAGCCAACCGATGGTTTGGTTCGTGGACAGGCAGTATCTGACACAGGTGCACCTATCTCTGTTCCGGTAGGTGATGTGACCAAGGGTAAGGTATTCAACGTAACCGGTGACATCCTGAACGGTAAGCCAGGCGACAAGGTTGAAGTAACCGAGCGCTGGCCAATCCACCGCCTACCACCAGCATTCGACCAGCTTGAGTCAAAGACTGAGATGTTCGAGACCGGTATCAAGGTTATTGACCTGCTAACCCCATATGTTCGTGGTGGAAAGATTGGTCTATTCGGTGGTGCTGGTGTTGGTAAGACAGTTCTTATCCAGGAAATGATCTACCGTGTAGCAGAAGACCACGATGGTGTATCTGTATTCGCCGGTGTTGGTGAGCGTACCCGTGAAGGTAACGACCTTATCGACGAAATGACTGAGTCAGGTGTTATCGACAAGACAGCACTGGTCTTCGGTCAGATGGATGAGCCACCAGGCACCCGTCTTCGTGTTGCATTGTCAGCTTTGACAATGGCTGAGTACTTCCGTGATGTTCAAAAGCAGGACGTTCTTCTGTTCATTGACAACATCTTCCGCTTTACTCAGGCAGGTTCTGAGGTTTCTACACTGCTAGGCCGCATGCCTTCAGCGGTAGGTTACCAACCGAACCTTGCAGATGAGATGGGTCTTCTGCAGGAGCGCATCACATCTACTCGTGGACACTCGATTACATCTCTACAGGCTATTTACGTACCTGCCGATGACTACACCGACCCAGCCCCTGCAACAACATTCGCTCACCTTGATGCAACAACAGAGTTGAGCCGTGAAATTGCTTCTAAGGGTCTATACCCAGCTGTGGATCCACTAACTTCAACTTCACGTATTTTGGACCCACGCTTCATTAGCGCTGACCACTATGCAACCGCTACAAGAGTGAAGCAGATTCTTCAGAAGAACAAAGAACTTCAGGAAATCATTGCGATTCTTGGTGTTGAAGAATTGAGCGAAGAGGACAAGATCACGGTATCTCGTGCTCGTCGTATCCAGCAGTTCCTTTCCCAGAATACATACATGGCGGAGAAGTTCACCGGTGTTAAGGGTTCAACAGTTCCTCTAAAGGAAACCATCGAAGGCTTCTCAGCTATTGCTAACGGAGACTTCGACAACGTAGCAGAACAAGCGTTCTTCAACGTTGGTGGTTTGGAAGACGTTGAGCGTCAATGGGCAAAGATTCAGGCAGAGACCTCTAAGTAATGAAGACTCTTCGTGTTGAATTAGTAGCTGCTGACCGAGCTGTATGGTCAGGGGATGCCAAGATGGTAATCGCTAAGACTGTTGAAGGTGAGATTGGTCTTCTACCAGGACACGAACCTATGCTGGCAATCTTGGCTTCAGGTGATGTTCGCATCACCTTGCCAACTGGCGAGAACATCAAGGCAACAGCTGCTGATGGTTTCCTATCAGTTGAGCACGATGTAGTAACCATCGTTGCTAGAGATGCTCAACTAGCCTAAAGATCTAAAGAAAAAGCCCCGAGAATGCCTCGGGGCTTTACTCTTTAAAGTATTTCTTGCCTACTTCGCAGCTTCATCCATTTGAATGTAGTCACTGTCTAAGCTTGTGACGCTACCTAGGTGACCTGTTTCATCAAAGTAATGAATTCCTGGAACAACCCAAGCGTTTCTCTTGAGGTCATAAATTGTTACTAGGCCTATGACTGCTTTAGTAACCTTGACATCTATTTCTACAGGGGTGGAATTACCTTTACCTTGTTTGCCATCGAATAGTCGCTGCTTTTCTTCCCAGGGCATGCCATCCAAAGATTTCTTGCTCAAAACAAAAGGCTTCCTAACACTTGGAAGTGTGATGTAACCATTTAGGCGCTCAATGGCTTGCTCCGAATTCAAGGTTTTGAATAGACCCATGTCTTCGCCCTGATTTAGAATTCCTTCAATCATGAATACTTTATTTGAACCTGTGAACCAATGAAAATACAGTGAATTGGCAGTTGGTTCACCACCTAGCACTAAGCTTGCCGAAACGCTCAATTCCGACCGGGTCTCGGTTACTTGAATGAGGAACTCATTGTCTTGAAGATCTGCCAACTCGATACTTGAAACTATCCCGAGCTTCTGGAGGAACTGCTGCGCAAATTTAGCAGCTTCGGTCTCAGATGGCATGTTTTCGAAGGCCACTTCTGAGCAGTTTTCCTTAGGCCGCCTACTGTCCTTATCCTGGCAACGAACCCAGTCCTTGCCCGATTGATCTACAACCGAAATGTAGGTTGCTGTATTCAAGTTTGATACGTGAACCCTCTTATCATCACGAAGAGCACCTGCACCGTACAGGGTTTCGGTTTCAAGCGGTGAGATCTTTTCTACTGTCTTGACAATAGGTTTGTCGATATTGAACTCTTCTTTCAGCATTGTCGCTATTTCGAGTTCTCGACCAAAATTCGACAGTTTGTAAACATGGCCATCAGGGGAATCGTTACTTAGGTTTGGGGCAAATGTGTAGTTCCATTTAACAGGAACACCAGCCGTTATTCCCACATCATTGCAGCGTCGGTTCACACTTGCACAGTCAGCAATCGAAGAACCTAGCTCCCCATTGAGATAAACAGTATCGGTGCCGTTTGCCTCTCCCAGGTCAAGTCTGAGTTTGGTGGAGGAAGTGTTGGCAACAAACATTGGCAAGGCTATCAATGCCACAAGAGCTGGAGTTGCAAGAAAGGCTAGTTTTGCACGAAAGCTAAACGTTCTTCGATTTCCGCCAGTTCGCCTTGACTCACTCTTTTGCAGAAGATGCTCCACTCGAGACACGGAAGCATCTTTGGGCTTAGCTTGTTTGAGTTGTTCAAGCGGATCATTGGTGTTATTTAAGTTGTTTTCCATATTAGTTAGTGTTCCTCTTGGCTAAGTTCTTGCAATATATCGCTTAAGCGCTTTCTTGCACGGTTCAGACGTACGCTGACGGTTGCTTTTGAAATCTTTAGAACCAGAGCAATCTCGGCAATAGAAAGCTCATTCCACGCCAATAGCAAAAGCAACTCCCGATCTTTGGCCTTCATAAGTTGCATGGCCTGGTTCAGGTTCGAATCCTCCAAGACAACTGCTTCGGCAGATGGTGCGTCTTGAGGAATGAGGTCTTTTAGGTGTCGGTTCCTTGTGCTTAGGCGTCGCTCAAGGTTTCTAATTAGATTGCGAGCTGTGAGAATCAGAAAGGGAACAAGAGGGTCATGAGTAGCATCTATTGCTTGTCGTGGAATCTTATGTCTTTTCTGCCATGCAATGGCTATGGCATCTGAACACACATCGTCCACGTGTTGTTTTTGAGTTCGAGAACTTACATACAAATCCAACGAAGGAATAGCCAAGCGGATGCGATGGGAAAACTCATTTTCATCCACTGACAGCAACCTCCCGTTATTTCCCCTACATAACTAAATGTCTTTAGCCAGCTATATCTTGCAAAAATCCTATAAATCTTCTGGTGAACCTGTTTGTTTCACTGCTCGCTTCTGTTCTTCTACGATTAGCACGGAATTATGTGCAGAAGGGGCGAAAATCTCATTCATTGCGAACATCGCAGAGGTCATTGAACCACCAGGGCGCTTCTTTGCCTTCTTATTGCGAATTGATGCTGGTATGCCTATGACAAGAGAAATGACAAGAACCGAGCCCAAAACGATCAGAAGCTCCATATGACTAGTTAGTCCTGTTCAGGTCTTCTCTTGGCAGGTGCTTCTCTGCGGTTTGCTGCAGGAACCCACTTGATGTCGCCACCATGTTTGATGTTTGCGTATCTTGCAAGAACGAATAGTAGGTCGCTAAGGCGGTTTAGGTACTTCACAGCGGTCAGGCTGACACCACCGTTGGTGTGTCCCTTCTTACCCGGCTCAGTGCCATGTTCTTCAATTGCGTGCCAGGTAGCACGTTCTGCTCTTCTAACTACAGTTCGAGCAAGGTGAAGACCAGCAGCTAGACCTGATCCACCAGGAATGATGAAGGAGTCTAGCTTTTCAAGTTCAGCGTTGTATTTGTCAATTGCTGCTTCTAGAGCATCAATCCAGATGGCATCAACACGAAGAGGTTCATACTCATAGTGTTCGTTCAAAGGGTTAGATAGGTCTGCACCTAGGTCAAATAGGTCATTCTGAATCTGTGAAAGCAGATCCAGGGTTTCCTTGTCAAACTCGTTTTGAGCCAGCGACACAGCAACACCAATGGCTGAGTTAGCCTCATCAACATCGGCATAGGCTTCGATGCGTGGGTCTGTCTTTCTAACTCTGCTGAAGTTGCTCAGTCCTGTTAGGCCTTCATCACCTGTTCGGGTGTATATCTTCGTAAGTTTTACCATGTTCTAAGTTTAGGCTTGTTAGATGCTCCTATTGTTGCCTCCAAGTGAAACCAAGAAGATTGGTGGAACCAATCTGACCATAGAACAGGTTCACCTGAGCTACGGTCAACTGAACGAGGCAAGAGATCTGGTCCTAGATGCTCTTATAAAGGTATGTAGAACCAAGGCTGGGGCAGTGAAGGCTCTGAAGCTAAGCTCTAAGCAACTAGGGGACAGGGAACTGAACCTTGCTATTAGACAAGCTCCAACCATGCCAGCCTTTGAGAGATATGAAGGCACTTTGTATAAGGCAATCGGGGTAGAAAGCTTCACCCCACATGAAGTCGAGCTCATGAGGGCTAATGTTTTGATTCAAAGTGCACTATTTGGATTGATTTCAGCAACGGATCGAATCCCTTGGTACAGACTCTCAGCCAACACAGCCCTTCCTAAAGTGAGCATCAAGAAGGTTTGGCAGGAGCACCAAGGTGCAGCTTTCAACCGATTGGTTGATATGCCGATCATTGACCTTAGGTCTAAGGCTTATGTTGATCTAGCTCCTATTCCTGAGCATCTTGATTCCTATTGGGTTGAAGTTGTTGCTGAGGACAGTAAAGGTCAGAGAAGAGCTCTGAACCATTTCAATAAAACTGCTAAAGGTGAATTAGTAGGTGCTTTTGTGAGAGCAAAACAAGCCCCAAAGACTTTGACTCAACTCAAAGCGGTCGCTAAGAAAGCTGGTTTAGGTTTGGAAGTGGAAGGTAAGACTATCTATCTGATTACTTCTGAAGTTATTAGAAAGAAGTAGAACTTCTTAGGAAAGTTCTTTCCTGCGGTAGCAGCCAGGTGCATGGTCATTCACAAAACCAGTTGCTTGCATAAGCGCATACATAGTTGTTGAACCAACAAAGCCAAACCCAAGTTTCTTGAGGTGCTTGCTGAGCTGATCTGATTCAGGGCTGGTGGCTCGCCATTCAAAAGAATTAGCTGGGGATGTTCGCTTTGACTTAGCAGGAGCAAAGCTCCAAACAATTTCGCTTATGCTTTCACCTTGTTTCTGTAAGTCAAGTACAAGATTCGCATTATTGATGGTGCTAATAATCTTGGCTCTATTTCGAATAATTCCAGCATCCAGCATCAGTCTTTCAACATCGGCATCGTTTAGCTTTGCTACTTTTTTGATGTTGAAGTTGTGGAATGCCTTTCTGAAAGTCTCACGTCTTTTTAGAATAGTTATCCAAGACAGACCTGCTTGAAAACCTTCAAGAGTGATGCGTTCGAACATCTCTTGGTCTCCAATTACAGGAACACCCCATTCGGTGTCGTGGTAATTGATGTAGAGCTCGTCAACTCCAGCCCACTTGCAGCGATTTAGGCCATCGTCGTGCTTTCTTACAAAGTCACTCATTCTTTAGACTCGATGCCTTCGAGTTTCAAAAGTATTCTCTTGGTTGGTAGCCCCTTGCCACCCGAGTAACCAGTAATCTTTCCGCTTGAGCCTAAGACTCTGTGACAACCTACAACAAGGGGGATTGGGTTAGAACCAACAGCTCCACCGACAGCTCTTGCGGCTAGGGGTTTACCGATTGCTCTGGCAATGTCTGCATAAGTCTTCACTTGACCAAACTTTATCTTTGCAATCTCTTTCCATACTGATCTTTGGAATTCAGTTCCCTTACCCAGATCTAGTGGAATGCTGAACTTTGTGAGAGAGCCTGCAAAGTAGGACTCAATCTCTTTTTGAGCTTGCTTGAGCACTGGGCTTGTGTTTGGTGTCGCTCTAGTGCCTGATACAGCTAAGTCAATGGAGATGACCTTGCCATTATCTTCAGTTACTTTGATCATCCCGATGGGAGAACTGAAGGCGATGTAGTTTTCTTTGCTTAGTTTCACCTTTTGAGAATACCGAACTAAAAGAAGAACCCGATTATCCGTGGTGCGCGGTGGATAACCGGGTTCTCTTGTGAACTTGTGGATTACATCAACTCGAACATCTTTCCAGCTTTGGAAAGGCTGTTTCTAAGTGTCTGCTCTAGTTCATCAAACTCCTTCTGACCAATGGTTAGAGGAGGAGCTAGCTGAACTACAGGGTCGCCACGGTCGTCGGAGCGACAATACAGTCCATTGTCATAAAGGTCATGACTTAGGAACTGACGCAGAAGCTTCTCAGATTCTTTATCGTTGAAGGTCTCTCTAGTTGTCTTGTCTCTAACTAGTTCGATTGCGTAGAAGTAACCTGCTCCACGAACATCTCCCACGATAGGCAGATCCTTTAGCTTCTCCAGTGTCTTCTTGAAAGCACGCTCGTTGCGAGCAACGTTACCTACTAGGTCTTCTTCATCGAAGATGTCTAGGTTCTCAAGAGCCACAGCACAAGCCACAGGGTGAGCTGCGAATGTGTAACCGTGAGCGAAGATGTTTGTTCCGGTCTTGAACGGCTCAAACAACTTCTCAGTCAGCATTAGAGCTCCAAGAGGCTGGTAGGCGGAGGTAATACCCTTTGCACAAACCAACATGTCTGGTTCTAATCCATATCTTTCGCTGGCGAACATGGTTCCAATACGACCAAAACCATCGATTGTTTCATCCGCTACCAACAGAACATCGTACTTGTCGCAAATCTCGCGAACACGCTTGAAGTATGAAGGGGGAGAAGTGAAACAACCACCTGAGTTTTGAACTGGTTCAATGAAGAACGCAGCTACGGTGTCTGGATCTTCAAACAGAATCATTTCTTCAACTCTGTCTGCTGCCCACATCGCGAACTCTTCTTCGTTCTTGAAGTCATCCTGAGCTCGGTACCAGTTGGTGTTTGGAACTCTGAATGTGCTTGGAACTAAAGGCTCAAACATCTTCTTCATTGAAGGAATACCAGTTAGTGACAATGCACCGTGTGATGTTCCGTGGTAAGCAACAGCACGGGTAAGAACCTTGTGCTTTAGTGGCTTGCCAGTCATCTTGAAGTACTGCTTGGCTAGCTTCCAGGCGGTTTCGTTAGCCTCACCACCACCGGTAGTGAAGAATACGCGAGAAAGGTTCTTCGGAGCATATGAAAGTATGCGTTCCGCTAACTCAATCGCTGGAGCGTGGGTGTGTGACCAGATTGGGAAGTAATCCAACTTCTTCATCTGCTTTGCTGCTGCTTCGGCTAATCTTTCACGACCGTGACCTACGTTTACGGCGAACAGCGATGAAATTCCATCGAAGTACTTCTTGCCGTTAATGTCCCAGAAGTGATGTCCTTCAGCTTTAGTGATGATAGGAATGTCACTCTTCTGATATGGGCTGTGACGGGTGAAATGCAAGAACAAATTGTCCTTTGCAGCTTTTTGCAGCATTGCCGGGGTTGCTTCTTTACCAGCTCTACGAGCCTTAAGAAGCGGAGTGGCTTGGTCGGCTCTTGCTTTGGCCTGCTTTTTAGCAGGAGCCTTGCCTCGCGTAATCGCTGAGACAAGCTTTCGGGCTATGCTCTCCTTGGTTGCCATTTGATATCACTCTTTACATTTTTATTTGTGTTCCGTTTTTGAATTGCCGATTGGCAATACACTTCGAGCACCACTTTGGTGCCCAAACCTATTTAGTTATCTAACACCCCAGTTATAGAACTGCTTGTGGAGTTTGAGATACACAAAAGTTTCAGTTGAAACCACTTCTGGAAGTGCTCTGATTTTTGTGTTCAATACATCGATTAGGTCTTGATCGTTTTCCACTACGACTTCAACCAAGATGTCAAAAGATCCTGCGGTCATAACCACATAGTCTGCTTCAGGCATTGCAGAGAGCTTGTTTGCTAGTTCTGTCATGTCCCCTGTGCAACGAATACCAATCATTGCCTGGCGATAGAAACCAAGCTGAAGAGGGTCAGTTACAGCCACTACCTGCATCACGCCTGTGTCATGAAGCTTCTGCATTCTCTGGCGAACAGCTGCTTCACTCAGGCCCACAGCCTTAGCAATCTCGCTGTATGGCTTACGGCCGTCAATCTGGAGTTGCTCGATGATCTCTTTTGAGATGTCATCGAGAACCGACGCCTTTGCCCGCTCTGTTCTAGCCATACTGCGATTTTGGCACACATTTGGCCATTTCACTTCAGAAATCGCACTAAATTTACCAATTTGGTATAGATTCCGTATCATTTTGGCTTTTTCACCTTCGGATTGGTACCTAAACACAGGGCTGTATTAGTCTTTATTCAACAGAAATACCGATTTTTTATCCTTTTTATAAGGCTCGAAGGAGAGTTTTCAAATGGCTCAGGAACTAAAGAACTTCATCAATGGAAGCCATGTGGCATCCAAGTCAGGTGAAACCCTAGACATCGTCAACCCTGCTAATGGTGAGGTTTATGCAACCTCCCCAGTATCTAGCGAGAGTGATGTTGACACTGCTTATAAGGCAGCTGACAAGGCATTCGAGACCTGGAGTCAGACAACTCCTAGTGAGCGTCAACTTGCCCTATTCAGAATCGCTGATGCGCTAGAGGCAAGAGCTGAAGAGATGGCAGATGTTGAATCTAGAAACACTGGTAAACCACGAAGCACACTTGTTGAGTATGAAGTTATGGTCTCAGTTGATCAGATTAGATTCTTTGCAGGTGCTGCAAGAAATCTCGAAGGTAGAGCTACCGCTGAGTATGCCAAAGACCACACCTCGTCAATTCGTAGAGAACCTATTGGTGTAATCGGACAAGTAACCCCATGGAACTATCCACTGAACATGGCAACTTGGAAGTTTGCTCCAGCAATTGCTGCTGGAAACACCATCGTTCTTAAACCATCTGATACAACGCCTGCTTCAACATTGTTACTGGCAGAAATTGCTAGTGAGTTCCTCCCTGCAGGTGTGTTCAACGTTGTCACAGGAAACCGCGATACCGGTAGAGCAATGATTGAACACGAAATTCCACAGATGGTTTCCATTACTGGTTCTGTTAGAGCTGGTATGGAAGTTGCTAAGAGTGCAGCGCTTGATCTAAAGAGAGTGCACCTTGAACTTGGTGGAAAAGCACCTGTAATTGTTTTTGCAGATGCAGATCTAAAGAAAGCAGCAGCTCAGATTGTTGTTGCTGGTTTCTTCAACGCAGGACAAGACTGTACCGCTGCAACTCGTATCTTGGTTCACGAGAGTGTTCACGATGAGTTTGTCGCTTTGCTTACTGAAGAAGTAAAAGCAAACGCAATCACTGGAGATCCAAGCAGAGATGACATATTGTTTGGTCCAGTCAACAATGTCAATCAACTGGCTCAGGTAACAGGCTTTATTGACCGCCTGCCAGATCACGCGTCTATTGCTATCGGTGGAAAGGCAATTTCAGGAAAGGGATACTTCCACGAAGCAACCGTTCTAACTGGACTGAAGCAGACCGATGAGCACATTCAGCGTGAAATCTTTGGCCCTGTAGTTACAGTCCAATCTTTCAAGGACGATGCAGAAGCCATGCGTTGGGCAAACGATGTGAAGTATGGTTTGGCTTCATCTGTATGGACCAGCAACCACACCAGAGCAATGCGTTTCGCCAAGGGCTTGAACTTTGGTTGTGTATGGATCAACACCCACATTCCACTAGCTGCAGAAATGCCTCACGGTGGTTTCCGTCACTCAGGTTATGGAAAAGATCTTTCAATGTATGGCTTTGAGGACTACACCCGCATCAAGCACGTCATGAGCTACATCGGAGACTAGTTTCTAACTAAAGAACTAACTGCCCGTTATCCACATAAAGATAACGGGCATTAGTTTTACCCTGTGATTAGGGCACCATCTAATCATGCGCTGGTTTGCCCTAATCCCTGGACTACTGCTTGGTGTAGTCATGGCATTGGTAACTGGCATGTGGCAGTTTGCTCTATTTACTTTCGTGAGCGTTTTATCTGCTGGATTGACCATGGCTTTGATGCGTAAGAAGCGCAAAGAGCCAGATGTGGACTTCAGCGATCAGCCTCTCTGGGTTACCCCTAATGCTTTGGCAATCGGTGACAAAGTACTTCCTAAATCAGGCTGGCTATTCAAAGACCAATACAGCGATATCTTCTTTGAACACTTCAGCAAACTTGCTGCAGAACGAGAAGTTCGTAATCGAACTCAGGAGCTAGAGGCTTCTTTCTACAGGTCCAATCGTGTTGGTCAACTGCCTTTCTGGGCGGGTGTTGCAGAAGGTAACAACCTTGAGTTCGACTTAGTCAAAGATGGACCCCATGCTCTCATTGTTGGCTCAACAGGCTCAGGTAAAAGTGAGTTCATGAAACTCATTACCTCTTCAATGTTGGTTGGTGTTCGCAAGGGTCAGCTCCAGTTAGTGTTAGCGGACTTCAAAGGCGGAGCTGCACTTAGAGGGCTAAACGACCATCCTGCTTCGCTTACATTAGTGACCGACCTAGATGAAGGCAGGCATGAGCGGTTCTGGCTATATCTTTCAGGAGAACTGAAGAGGCGTGAAAGGCTTCTGGCTCAAGCAGGAGTGTCTTCTATAGATGCGTATCCTGATTTAGCAAGAATGATTGTCCTTGCAGATGAACTGCCAGCCATAATCACTTCACACCCTTTAGCTATTGGGACTCTGGATGCCATCGCAGCTAGAGGCAGGTCACTTGGCGTTCATTTGATTGCCACTAGCCAATCGCTTTCTGGAATTCCAAGGGCACTTATAACTAACTTGAGTATGAGATTTGCTTTGGGTGCGATGGATCCAGGTGATCTAATTTCTCTACTACCAGGAGTAAGAGCTGGAGTCTCTAACTCATCAAGAGCTATTGCAATTTGGGGGAGCAGCACGATGAGCTTTGACTTTCCAATCTCTAAATCAATCCCCAATTTAGGCGAATCAAAGTTGTTTCCCGATCTTGTGGATGGTTGGACAAATGGACTTCCTCTGAAAATCATTTCTAAAGACGCCCTGTTGGGAGTGTTTGATATTCCTATTCAACAGCGCTTTGAAAACTTTAGTTTCGCTGAGTTGAATGGAACTTCACTTTTGGTAGTTGGAGCAAACGGCTCGGGAAAGAGTGCTTTTTGTGAATCTGCACGCACTAATTCCGACGCAGTTGTTTTGGATTGTCCAACTATTCAAGAGCTTGAAGAAGCTTTTCAAAGTGGGAGGCAGATTATTTGCGCAATGTCGAGTTCATTCCTTATGCCGCTCTCGCTTCAACGCAGATTTGAAAATCTCATCTATTTGAGACAAGGAAACCTAGATCAACACCTTGCAGCAGGTTTACCTAAGAATCAATGGAATGAAAAGCTTCCTGCGGGCAGGGGATGGTTCAAGAATCTTTCGATTCAGTTGGCTATGCCAGAACCTTCGCTGAATCAACAAATGCAAGTCCGTGAGCCTCAGCTACAGGCTGGCTAACTAGAGCTCCATCATGAGTGCTTAGACCGAGTGCTAGAGCGTTATCCTGCTTGCACGCTTCTAACCAGCCCTTGTTAGCAATAGCTTTCGCATAGCTCAAGGTTGCGTTAGTTAGAGCATAGGTTGAAGTGTGAGCAACAGCACCAGGCATGTTAGCTACACAGTAGAAAACTGATTGGTGAACTTTGAATGTAGGTTCAGCGTGAGTAGTTGGTCTGGAATCTTCAAAACATCCACCCTGGTCAATAGCAATATCAACTAGAACAGATCCTGGCTTCATCTTCTTTACAAGTGCATTGGTTACAAGCTTTGGAGCTTTTGCTCCAGGAATCAACACAGAACCAATTACCAAATCTGCTTGAGTTACTGCTCGTTCAATTTCGAAGCTGTTGCTTGCAAGAGTGTTTAAGCGTCCTGCATAAAGGGCATCAAGCTCTCTAAGGCGATTGATGTTTGTATCTAGAACTGTAACTTCAGCGCCTAGGCCTACAGCCATGGCAATCGCATTAGTTCCAGCAACACCGCCACCAAGAACAACTACCTTGGCAGATCTAGTTCCAGGCACACCACCTAGAAGAATTCCATGTCCACCGTTTTGAGCAAATAGAGTTTGGGCTCCGACTAGTGCAGAAAGACGTCCAGCAACCTCGCTCATAGGAGCAAGAAGAGGTAGCTGTCTGTTTTGAGTCTGGACAGTCTCGTAGGCAATGGAGGTTACCTTTTTGGCAACCAGCTCTTTGGTCAGTTCTAGATCTGCTGCTAGGTGAAGGTAGGTAAATAGGACGAGACCAGGACGAAGGTAGCCATATTCGCTAGCAATAGGTTCCTTCACCTTGAGAATCATGTCTCCGGTGTTCCAAGTGGTGGCGGCATCAGGGAGGATCTGTGCTCCGGCTGCTGAATAGTCTTCATCTGAGATGCTTGAGCCTTCGCCGGCACCTTTTTGAATGTAAACCTCGTGGCCTGATGCTACGAGTTCGTGGACTCCCGCTGGGGTTATTGCTACGCGGAATTCGTTGTTCTTGATCTCTGCAGGGACAGCGATCTTCATGATTCTCCTCTGGGTGGGAGCTACCTTGCTCCAACCAAAATCAAGAATACCCCAATTCTTTAGCCTTTGTTTGAGCCCAATTGGGTAGGAAAGGGGCTGTAAATGAGTTTCACGGATTTGCCCTTTTTGCCCTCAAATCTTGTGGGGTATGGCATTATTTTAAGCAATGCGTTCTTTCGCGCAGTCGGTGCCCAATCTCGGCCGTCTGACGGCCCTTGTATATAAGGAGCAAAAGGTTATGAACCAAAACCTTCCAGAAGATCCACAACTACGCGAAATGGTTAAAGCAGCTTTAGCCCATAAAGTCACACGTCGAGCAGTTCTAGGTGGTGCAGTTGCAACTTCAGCAGCAGCTCTACTTGCAGCTTGTGCTCCATCAGACAAGCCAAAGCTAACTCCAGCTACCGATGTCAGTGATTCAGACCCAACTCTTATTTGGAGCAACTGGTCACTTTATGTAGACATCGATGACGATGGAAACTACCCAACACTTGAAAAGTTCAAGAGCGAAACTGGAATTACAGTTACCTACCGTGAAGACTTTGATGACAACGACTCTTACTACGGAAAAGTCAAGGACCAGCTAGCACTAGGTCAAGACATTGGTGCGGACATTACTTGCCCAACTTCTTGGATGGCTGCTCGTTGGATTAACCAGGGAACAGTTCAGACTTTTGATGATGCAAATCTTCCAAACAAGAAGAATCTTCAGCCTGCTTACCTAGGTGAGTCATATGACCCACAGCGAACAATGTCACTTCCTTACCAGGGTATTCTTGCTGGTTTTGCTTTCGACAAGCAGGCTTACAAGGATGCAACAGGTCAAGAAGCTCCTGCGGTTCTAGCAGATCTATGGAACCCAGCCCTTAAGGGACGCATTGGTGTTCTAAGTGAAATGCGCGACACCGTCGGAATTGTTCTGATGGACCAGGGCGTAAAGATCGGTGATGCAAGCAGCTTGACTGAAGATGCATTCATGACTGCAATTGAAGTTATTGGCCAGAAGGTAACCGAAGGCCAGATTGCTCGTATCAAGGGAAACAGCTACAAGGATGATCTAGTAAACGGAGACACCATCGCAGCTATCGCTTGGTCAGGTGACATCATTCAGTTGAACGCAGAAGCAGGCTATGACCGCTTTGGTTTCGTTCTTCCTGAATCAGGTGGAACTATCTCAGCTGACTGTTTCGTAATTCCTATGGGAGCTACTCACAAGAAGAACGCTGAGAAGCTAATGAACTTCTACTACGACCCATACAACGCAGCAGTGTTGGCAGCATACGTGAACTACATCACTCCAGTTCTTGGTGCGAAGGAAGAAGCTATCAAGCTTGATCCAGCTCTTGCTGATAACCAGTTAATCTTCCCAAGCGAAGAGTTCTTGTCTTTGACTCAGGGCTTCAGAGCTCTTGATGGTAAAGAAGAACAAGCATTCACTAAGGCATTCCAACAAATCAAACTAGGCGCGTAGTGGCAAAGGAGTTTATTGCCCGCGGAGCTGACTTAGAGCTTAAGAAGATTCGCAAAGAGTTCCCTGGTTTCACTGCAATTGAAGAGCTTGACCTACACGTCCCAGCAGGGGAGTTCTTCGCCCTGCTTGGCCCTTCAGGTTGCGGTAAAACTACAACTCTTAGATTGGTTGCTGGCCTAGAGACTCCAACATCCGGAAACATCTTTATCGGTGGCGAGGATGTAACAGAGACTAAGCCTCACGAGCGTCCAGTCAACACCGTGTTTCAGTCCTATGCTCTTTTCCCACACATGAATGTGTTGGAGAACGTTGCATTCGGTTTGCGTCAGAGAAAGATTGACGAGCCGCTAGTAAAAGCTAAAGAAGCACTGAACCTGGTGCAGTTAGCTCACCTAGCAGATCGTAAGCCACAGCAACTATCTGGTGGACAGCAGCAACGTGTTGCTCTAGCTAGAGCTTTGGTAAACAGACCTTCACTTCTTCTATTGGATGAGCCTCTTGGTGCACTTGATCTGAAACTGCGTCGCGAGATGCAGATTGAGCTCAAAGCTATCCAGATTGAAGTTGGTCTTACGTTCTTGCACGTAACTCACGACCAAGAAGAAGCTATGGACATGGCAGACACTGTTGCTGTTATGAACAAGGGTCGCATTGAACAGATGGGTGCTCCAGAAGCTCTTTATGACAGACCAAAGACTGTATTCGTATCTAAGTTCCTTGGTCAATCAAACCTTTTGGTTGGTGAAGTCGAATCAAGTTCAGCTAACTCAGTCAGCATTGAGGTTGCAGGAAACAAGATTTCTGTTCCAAAGGCTAGAGCTGAAAAGCACAAAGGCAAGATCGCAATTGGATTTAGACCTGAGAAGGCTACCTTCACTTCTAAGAAGCCAACTGCTAGCTCCTCAACTAACATCATCGGTCCTGGTGAAATTATTGACATCAGATTTACCGGTGTTAGCAACCAGTACTTGATTCAAGTTCCAGGTCTTGGAAACCTAACTGTGTTTGCTCAAAACGTCGGTAAGTCACCTGTTACTGAACTTGGTGAAAAAGTATGGATTTCTTGGTCAGTCGAGCATTCATTTGGATTGTCTGATCTACCTGACACAGGCAAAGTGGTCTAGCGAAGATGGCCTTCGCAGCTTTCAGTTCTAGTAAGCCAAAAGGTTTTTCTAAACCTACAAAATCGGGCAAGGTAGCGATCGCGCTACTCGCACCCGGGCTTGCTTATCTGGGAGTTTTCTTCCTTACACCTCTTATTGCTCTGATTATGGTTTCTCTGCAGGCACCAGATCCAGACGGCTTCATTGGAGATTATGTAGCAGCGTTTGAAATCAACAACTACTTTGTAGTTATCTCAGATTATTTCCCACAAATGATGCGCTCTTTCCTCTACGCATTAGCAGCAACGCTTCTGGCTTTGGTTATTTCATATCCGCTTGCTTATTTCATTGGTGTGAAGGCTCGTCCTTACCCATTGCTACAGAAGCTAATGCTTACTTTGGTTATTGCACCATTCTTTATTTCGTTCTTACTTAGAACACTTGCTTGGAAGCAGATTTTCTCAAACGAGTCATGGGTTGTGACAACCCTTCAGCAGCTTGGGCTTCTTGAGTCAGATCAGTATGTTGTTGGAACTCCATTCATGACTCTTCCTCTCTATACATCTCTAGAGAGACTTGACACTCGCTATCTAGAAGCTGGTTCCGATCTATACGCATCTCCTTCAAGAGTGTTTAGAAAAGTAACTATTCCTCTTTCAATGCCTGGAATCATCTCAGGAACATTACTTACCTTTATTCCAATTGCCGGTGACTACGTCACCGCCAGCAGATCTTTTC
This sequence comes from Actinomycetota bacterium, assembly GCA_041177045.1. Classification (GTDB taxonomy): domain Bacteria; phylum Actinomycetota; class Actinomycetes; order Actinomycetales; family Microbacteriaceae; genus Rhodoluna. The sequence continues at coordinate 35,833 of JBEDBW010000001.1, forward strand.
TTGGAAGCCCGAATACGGCCATGCTCGGCAACGTGATTGAGTCCAATTTCTTAAGAATCCAGGACTACCCAAGCGCATCAGCTCTGTCCGTGATGCTGATGGCTGCCATCGTTGTTTTGGTGTCGATCTATGTTCGCCGCACTGGAACGGAGGACCTACTGTGAGTAAATTCAGCCTCGGCAAGTACCTTCTTCCTACCTACACAATCCTGGCCTTTGTTTTCTTGATGATTCCAATTGCCTATACCTTCGTGTTCTCTTTCAATGACCCATTCAAGAACACCACCGGTTGGCAGGGCTTCACTTTCGATAACTGGACTGGCGTTTGCAACAACATCGACGTCTGCTTGGCTTTTGGAAACTCGATCCTGATTGCAACAATTGCCACAATTGTTTCCACGATTCTTGGAACCATGTTGGCAATCGCAGTCACACGCTATGAATTCAAGTTTCGCTCCACTACAAACTTGCTTCTTTTCTTGCCACTGGCCACCCCAGAGATTGTTATGGGCGCAGGTCTTGCGGCACAGTTTTTGAACGTTGGTATCCCTAAGGGAATCGGAACAGTTATTGTTGCCCACATTCTGTTCACCCTGAGCTTTGTGGTTGTGACCGTGAAGGCAAGAATTGCGACGCTAGATCCAAAGCTTGAAGAAGCGGGTCGCGATCTTTACGCACCACCCGTTCAAGTTTTTGCCAAGATCACTTTTCCTCTGCTGCTTCCAGGAATAATGGCCGCGGCACTTCTAGCTTTTGCATTGAGCTTCGATGACTACATCATCACGGCCTTCAACTCCGGTACCGAAGTGACCTTCCCTAAGTACGTCTTTGCTGCTGCGGTTCGTGGAATTCCGCCGGAAGCAAACGTTATTGGTTCGGCTGTGTTTATCTTCGCCATTGCGTTGGTGTTAGTGTTCCAGATCGGTGGAGCAATGCGAGCCAAAGCTTTAGCCAAAAAGAACTAGGCGAATAGCGCCTTAGCTGCATCCCTGAAGTGCTCGGTGTGACGCTTTACGTCCTCAAGTGTTGTGGCCGGCGAAATCAACGCCATGTTGTGAAATGGTGTCATCAAAATGCCGCGGTTTAGCGCATGTAGGTGAAGGTACTGCTGCAGTTCGAAATCGTCAGCATCGGCAGCTTCTTTTCCAGTTCTTGGAGCTGTTGCCCTAAAGCTGTACTCAGCTCGGCAGCCCAGCTGGGAAACCTGCCAAGGAATCTGATACTCATCGATTATTGCTTGAACATCCTTGGTCCAAACAGAGCAAAGCTGTTCCATTCGAGCAAAGGCTTCCTCGGTTAGCACTTCAGTCAATGTGGCACGAACCGCGGCCATCGACAAAGCGTTTCCTGCCAAGGTTCCACCGACGCCACCGACATCGATGTGCTCAAGGTGCAACGATCCGGAAATTCTTTCCGACAGCTCCTTTGTCATACCAAAAGCCCCTGCTGGAATACCAGCCCCAATGGTTTTTCCTAGAACCACGGCATCGGGTCTTACATTGCGCCTTCTAGTCATACCTCCAACGCCTTCAGAAAGAGTGTGGGTTTCATCGTGAATCAAGATCACGCCGTACTT
>JBEDBW010000002.1:0-28349 GCA_041177045.1 Actinomycetota bacterium
GCACTCTCGCTCGCGCGAAAGCACAGCGGCCGCAGCAGCGATTACGAGGCAGATTAACTACTCCTTGCGCACATTGAGAGGGGCCGCATGACGCACCTATCAACCACTTCGCTTACCTCGTACCTTGACGCGCTTGAGAGCACCTTTGACATCAAAGAAATGAAATCGGTCAAGCGCCTGACCAAGAATTACCAAACACATGAAGTTTCGAGATTTGGATCGCAGTTGATCGAAGCGATGGAAGTTGTGACTTACGCCGAGTCATTGAAAAGCATAGCCAGAATTGAAAAAACAATGCGAACGTCCCTTGAGAAAACCCATAAAAAGGATGTTTTGATTGTTGCTGTTGGAGCAATGGCAACAGTTGCGTTAAAGGTAGCTGAATTACTTGCCGCCCATGGCATCGGTGCAACAGTAGTTGATCCTCGATGGGTTGTTCCAGTTAGAAAGAGCGTTCTCGATCTAGCAAGTCAACACCGTCTGGTTGTTACCATCGAAGATGGCGTAAGAGTTGGTGGAATTGGAACCAGAATTCGTCAAGATCTAAGAGCTGCTCAGATTGACACAGCCTTGAACGAGCTTGGACTGCCTGATGAATTCTTGGAGCACGCTTCAAGAAACGAAATTCTTGATCGTGTAGGTCTAAAGGCGCAAGACATTGCTCAGGAGATTGTGGCGCAAGTTCTAGGTTCAAGAGTTCCGCACGCTAAGCAGATTGACGAGCCTACAAAAGACTCAAGAAGGACTATCTAGTTCTTCTGGCTTTTCCTCTTTAGGCTTTGACTCCAAAGCTATCAAGAGTCCATCAAGTACTAGATCAATTTGCCATTCGCGAACTAGGCGAGAAGCCAGTGCAGTAGTCAGAGTCTCTGCATTCAGTGGCACTGGAGGTTCAAAACAAATCTGCCTCAAGGTATCTGGGTTCAGAATGTTTTCTTGAGGAATCTTTTGCTCTTCTGAAATCTTGGCGATAAGTTCCTTGGAAGCAATTAGCCTTGCGTGAGCTTCTGGGAACTTCTGTAGCCAGTTCCTATGGTTAGGAATACCCGTTGGCTTAGGTCTTAGCTCAACCAGGCTCTTGGTATGTGAGCCATCTTCGATAGCTTTCCACCAAGTATCAATGAAAGTCCTGCTTGCCCTGCCTGCAAAGGTCTTGAGACTTGCTAATTCAGATCTCGATTTAGGCGCTGCTTTAACTGCAGCAACCAATGAGGCATCGGGAACCAAACGACCAGGAGCAATATCCTTATCGATTGCAAGAACTTCTCTGGCTTCCCAAAGGTATTTAGCGATTGTCAATGCTCTTTCGTCCTTGACCTCATGAAGTCCAGTCATCGAGCGCCACTTGTCAATCTTTGGAAGCTTTGTTGTAGGAGTCAGTAAGAAAGTGAACTCAGCCTCGGCTATAGAAGTCTTCTTGTTTACATCTAGATCTTTTTGAATCTCTTCCCAAAGTTCAAACAAAACATCAACATCGAGAGCCGCGTAGTTGAGCCAGTTTTCAGGAAGTGGTCTTTCACTCCAATCAACTGCCGAATGTTCTTTAGCAAGCTTTAGTTTCAAATAGTGCTCAGTCAAAGTTCCAAGGGCAACTCTAGGTAAACCTATGAGTCGAGCAGCTAACTCTGTATCCAGAATCTGTGTTGGCTTTAGATTCATCTCAGTAAGGCAAGGTAAGTCTTGAGATGCAGCGTGAATGATCCAAGGTTTTGAACTAACAGAGTGCAGGAATTCTTGCCATACTGTCTCTTCGTAATCTGCAACTGGGTCAATTAAGAAGATGCAGTCGTTCTTGACTGCAATCTGCAGAAGATAAGCTCTCTGCCCATATCTAAATCCACTAGCTCTTTCAGCATCTAGAGCAATAGGTGAGTGGGATTCGTTTAGTGAAGTTAGAAACTCTCTAAGTGACTCTGTGGTTTCTACAAGTTTTACCGGAAGTCGAGGTTTATCTAGTAGAACGCTTTCAACCTCTGGTGTTTCTGGCTGGTCTGTCATTTATTTACGATTAGACGGGTTACGCCTTCGCCATCCATTCCAAATCCAGCCATAGAGGCAATGATGTCCTGCCAAGCAGCAAAGTGTTTACCTAAATCGTCATCGGTTGGCGACCAAGAAGCTCTGATTTCAACTTCGCTTGAGTTGGGGTCATTGGCAAGAGAGCCCATACCAGTTGAAGACATCTTGGTAACTGTGCCAGCCTCATTGGTAAAAGTAGCTCCATGAGTATTGAGAGCTCTCATGAGCTCTGACCACCAGTAGTGAGCGACATCCTCTTCAACTCCCATGTCATTCTCTAAAGGTGACTTGCCGTAGGCGATAACTCTCATGTTTGATCCCCAAACGTCAAATTGTTCAGGATCGTGCAAGAAGACAATTCGACCAACGCCACGATTCATTGGAGTGTCGGCTGGGTTTGGAGCTTGAGCAGCAAAGGCAAGAGCCCAAGGTGCAATTCTGTCTGGTGCAGGTATCTGAGAGGTCTCTAGCTCTGAACGTAGGGCAGGCTCGGTAAGCGAAAGTGCGGCCGCAGCGAACTGGGCCGGAGCATCGGAATCAAGAGCATAGAAAGACATCTGTTCTAGGCTAAATGGCGAGAGCGACTCTCTCACCCTGCCACGCCGCAAAGGAATACCAATGATTGTTTATACCAAGGTGCTAATTGCTGCGATAAACCTTATGAAAATGACTGGGCCAATCAAGGCTGAAATGAAAGTTCTTGATGTAATCCAAAGCACTGGCAACACTTGGGTCATTGTGCCAGGCAAGATAGCAAGACAGTCCAAGGGCAGACAGAGCCTGTTCTGGAACTCAAGAAAAGGTCATGCTCTGGTTCAGGTGGACTACGCCGAATCAGTAGAAGATCGAATTGCTCTAAGGGTCATTAGGGTCTATGGCTCAGAAATACCAAGCCCTGGCGGTTCAGTATCTCTTTCAGGATGGCTTGGCGAACATCCCGAGCACTTTGGGTTAGAGGGCAACTTCGAGGAAATAGTCATGCCTAACCAAACGAGAGCTTGGCATTTTCCTGCTCCTTCTGACAAATGGGTCATTCACGTGCATGGCAGAAGAGCAGGCATGGGGGAGACTCTTCGCAATGTTGAGCAATTCGCGAACCTCGGCTTCAGACAGCTAACTATTTCAATGGAAAGCGACCCTAAGCCATTTGGTTTGGGCAAGACCAAGTCAAATCTTGGGGAAACTGAATGGGATCAAATAGAGCTAGCGGTTCTTCACGCTCAGAGTGAAGGAGCTAAAGAGATTCTTTTGTTTGGCTGGTCCCAAGGCTCTTTCATGATTGGCCAGTTCCTTAGGAACTCAAAACATGTGGGCAAGGTTCGTGGCGCAATCTTTGATTCGCCGCTACTTGATTACAGGTCGACTATGCAATTCCATGCAAAAAGAGCAGGCCTTGCTCGCCGACTTGGCGATCGTGTGATTGACGCTATTCAGGACAGCAAGATTGTCAAGCTACTTGGCTATAGAAACGTTGATGTTGATGGAATTGCTCTCAATAACAAGCCTGTCGGTGTTAACATTCCATACCTTATTCTTTACTCTTCAACAGACGGTCACGTTGAAAGCTTTGATGTGCATTTGTTTGCGGGCCACAATCAGGACGTGACTCTAGTTGAGATTGAAGGGGCTAAACACTGCCGACTATACAATCACGATCAAGAGAGATATCAGAACTCGATAAGTCAGTGGCTTAGACAGCACCAAATCTAAAGAACCAGGTGTCTTCTGATCTAAGGATTTGCATAAGCTGAGCTTCGAATCCAATCTCATTAAGGAAATCTGTGGCAGAAGCTTCTGCATCGATGCTGCTACTGAAATTTGTAAGGGTCAGATCGACTTCGTTGATTTTGCCCGCATTTGCAAAGATCTTTGCAGTCTCGACTCCTGATTCCAAAACTGCGTTTCTAAAGTTGTTAGCTCGGCAAAAGGAGTCAACAAACTCTGGCAGTTTGTCTTGAACTCCACCAATTGCAATTGCTTTCTCACTTGGATACTGAGTTCCTAGCCTTTGAGTGATGTAGACAGGCTTTCCTTCGTTGGCTTGGACCGCAGCAATGTCTAGGTCTTCAGTAGATGTAGTGAGTATCAGCATCGGAGCGAACTTTGAAGCCGCTAGGTTCTCTGCTCTAGCGGTCTTACCTGTCGTGATAATCAGATCTGATTGAGTCCTAATGAACTTCAGTAGTTCTCTATCCAGCTTGTTACTTGATTGATCGCTAGCGGTATCTAATGTATTTCCGTTAGCAACTACGAAGTTGAACCGGAGTCCATCTACTTTCGGATACAACGCAGTTAGGTGTTCAGAATCGAATGGAACTTTCGTTCCAGACTCTGGAAAGACTTGTTCGAGAATCAAATCATCTTCTCTTTGACTTGGCGTTTGATTCTCATGAGCATTCCCTGGAGACCTCTAATTCGAAGAGGAGAAACTAAGTCAGTTATTCCGAGAGCATCAACGAATGAGTCATCGAAGTTCAGTACTGTGTCCGCTGCCTGTTGATCTAAAGCCAGCTGAAGAAGACTTGCAAAGCCTTTTGTTGTTGGGGCTTCATCGGGTGCTGTTAGGAAAATGCTTACTATGTTTTGTTCATCTAGTTCCACAAAAAGGTAAACAGGGGACTGGCATTCCTCAACTCGTTCTAGAAGTTCAGGATGATCCTTGTATCGCTCAGGCAGGGCAGGCAGGTTCTCAGAGTACTCAAGTAGAAGCTCTAGCTTCAGACTCTGAGGCACTTCCGCAAATGCAGAAATGATCTCTTGTGCTCCTGGAGTTGTTGACATGCTTAGAAACCTACAGGAACTGCTCCTGGTTCTTCACCCTTAACAATTGGAACACGCACGGTGGAACCCCACTCAGTCCATGAACCGTCGTAGTTTCTAACCTTAGGAATTCCCAGTAGGTAGGTAAGAACAAACCAAGTGTGGCTAGATCTTTCACCGATTCTGCAATAGGCGATTACATCGCTTGCATCAGAGATGCCAGCATCAACGCGGTAGATCTGGTTTAGTTCTTCAATTGTTTTGAAGGTCTGATCTTCGTTGACTGCCTTGCTCCAAGGAACAGATCTAGCGGTTGGAATGTGTCCACCTCTAGATGCACCTTCGTTTGGATAGTCAGGCATGTGTAGCTTCTCACCGGTGTATTCAGCTGGGCTTCGAACATCAATCATTGGCTTTCCAAAATGAGCTAGGACGTCATCCTTGAACGCTCTGATTGAAGAGTCATCTCTTGCAATCACTGGATAGTCAGTAACTGAACGCTCTGGAACATCTTTGGTTAGAGCGCGACCTTCCTCGACCCACTTTGAACGTCCACCATCCATGATGCGGATATCTTCGTGGCCAAATAGTTTGAATACCCACATCGCGTATGTTGCCCACCAGTTGCTCTTGTCGCCATAAAGAACGATGGTGTCCTCGCGGCTAATGCCCTTGCTAGAAAGTAGCTTGGCCATCTCAGAACCGTTGATGTAATCGCGGTTGTCTGGGTGATTTAGTTCGGTGTGCCAGTCAATCTTTACCGCACCTTCAATGTGGCCTGTTGAGTAAAGGAGGATGTCCTCGTTGCACTCCATTAGAACCAAGCCAGGTTGTCCAAGGTTTTCAGCTACCCATTGGGTTGAAACTAGAGCCTCAGGATGGGCATAGTTCTCGAAACGCGGGTTAGATTCAACTGGATAACTCATAAGAAAACCTCCGGGGTTTAGGCTGTTGATTGCGGTCCCTCTATTCTCTCAAAGTTTCGAACCAAAAAGAATGGCAATTTCCTGAATGCTTATCAAGATTGATGATCTGGACTCTGATGTTTCCGTCTCGGAACTATTATCAGAGCTAGTTCCGCCTGCTGAGTTTGCCAAGGTATCCTTCGACTCCTACATCCCAGATGAGAGATTCTCTAGCCAGTCAGAGGCAAGGAGTTTAGCCTCAGAATTCGCGAAGAGCATTGGAAAGAAGAACTCAGCAAACCTAGGCATCTACCTTGACGGTGGATTTGGTGTTGGAAAAACACACCTCTTGGCTTCTATCTACTTCAACAGTGGCAAGAAGTCTGCATTCGGAGCATTCCTTGCTTACACAAGCATCATCGGCTACCTAGGGTTTGCTCAAGCAGTAGCTCAGTTCTCAAAGTATGACTTGCTCTGCATTGATGAATTTGAACTTGATGATCCAGGGGACACCATGATTATGTCTCGCTTCCTCAAAGAGCTTGCTGCGAAGGGAGTTCGATTCGCCGCTACGTCAAATACGCCACCAGCAGCTCTTGGTGAAGGACGCTTTGCAACCGATAGCTTCCAGCGAGAGATTCAGTCTGTAGCAGACAAGTTCCAGATGGTTCGTATCGATGGTGACGACTACAGACACAGAGATTCTTCATTTGCCTTTAAGGCCTCTGATGCCAATAAGCTCAACGAACTTGAGAACCAAGAGGGGAGAGTGCTGTCTGCTTCCTTAGATGAGTTAGTTTCTTTCCTTGGTTCAATTCACCAGTCAAGATACGCCAAGGTTTCAGAGCAGTTCAATCAGCTGATTGTCACTGATGTCCGCGTAATTAACGACCAGTTCGAAGGAATAAGGTTTGTAAGTTTCATTGACCGCTGTTATGAAGCCGGAGTTTCTCTGGCCTACACAGGTCTAGACCTAGGTTCAATCTTCAGGGCAGACCATGTTGAAGGGGCATATAAGAAGAAGTATCTGCGCTGTTTGTCTCGTCTTGCAGCCATGTGCTCCAGATAGATCTTTCAAATGTTTAACAATCTCGAAACATTTACTGGGGTTTACTGAAACATAGTTTGACCATCCTTGTCTCAATCCCACACTGGGCGTTAATCTTTTCGGAGGCACAAATGGATCAAGGAAACACAACATTCATACTCTTCTCAGCGGCTCTTGTGCTGCTGATGACACCAGGGCTAGCTTTCTTCTATGGAGGTATGGTCAAAGCTAAGAGCGTAGTGAGCATGATGATGCTCTCTTGGGGCTCTTTAGGTCTAGTTGGAGTGCTGTGGGTTCTCTACGGCTACGCAGTTAGCTTCGCTAGCTCAGACAGCCCAACCTTCATTGGTATTCCTGGTTGGTTTGGAATTGATACAGCTTCTCTGGGTCTGACAGCTGAAACAGCAGCATCTCTCACAGAGACAGTGGACTCATATCCAACCATGGCATTTGTAGCTTTCCAAGCAACCTTCGCAATCATCACAGTTGCTCTTATCTCAGGCTCGATCGCTGACCGTGCAAAGTTTGGTGCATGGATGATCTTTGCTGGCATATGGGCAACAATTGTTTACTTCCCAGTAGCAAACTGGGTATTCAACTACGGTACTGCAGAAGACAACAGTGATGGTGGATGGCTTGTCCAGTTAGGTGTAATTGACTTCGCTGGTGGAACTGCAGTTCACATCAACTCTGGAGCCGCTGGTCTTGCTCTTGCACTTGTTCTTGGTAAGCGTTTTGGATTTAGCAAGGGAATCACTCAGCCACACAACGTTCCGCTAACCCTTCTTGGTGTTGCACTTCTTTGGTTCGGTTGGTTTGGTTTCAACGCAGGTAGCGCTCTAGCTGCCGACGGTGTTGCCTCCCTTGTATTCATTAACACCATTGCAGCTCCTTCTGCAGCAATGCTCGGCTGGGTTTTCGTTGAAAAGATTCGTCACGGTAAGGCAACATCTATCGGTGCAGGTTCTGGAGCTATCGCAGGACTAGTAGCCATCACTCCTGCGTGTTCTGTTCTTGATCCAGTTTGGGGAATGCTACTTGGTGTTATCGCGGGAGCTCTATCTGCTCTTGCAATTGACCTGAAGTACAAGCTTGGTTTCGATGACTCTCTAGATGTTGTCGGTATTCACCTTGTTGGTGGAATTGTTGGAACTCTATACATCGGTGTCTTCGGTCGCGATGTTGGCTTCGCCTTCGGAAATGGTTTCGACCAGTTATGGAAGCAGGCAGTTGGAGCTGGAGCAGTACTCGTCTACTCCTTCGTAATTGCCTTCGTAATCGGTTGGATCATTGAAAAGACAATGGGCTTCAGAGTTACAGCAGAGGACGAAATCGCAGGTATCGACACAGTGGTTCACGGTGAAGAAGCCTATGCTTTCGGTGCTGACAAAGGCTAAATAACTCAATGTAGTAAGCCCCGGTGTATTCAACACCGGGGTTTACTTTTGACTAAATTTGCCTAAATCGGTTAGGGTTTAGTTGTCTTGAAAGAGACATGCGGATGTGGCTCAGTTGGTAGAGCACAACCTTGCCAAGGTTGGGGTCGCGAGTTCGAATCTCGTCATCCGCTCGAAGCGGTCTAAACCAAGATCCTTTGTTACATGGTGGAGTGGCTGAGCGGCCCAAAGCAACAGCCTGCAAAGCTGTCAACCCACGGGTTCAAATCCCGTCTCCACCTCCAAGAAACACCTACGGACGATTGGCGCAGTGGTAGCGCACTTCCTTGACATGGAAGGGGTCACTGGTTCGAACCCAGTATCGTCCACCAATACACCCCAGTAAATGCGGTCGAAGTAGCCTTAGGCAGAAACTTCATGCCCAATACATGCCCTGTATATTTGTCGCTAACTCAAGCAAGTCCGCTTAAGGGGAGGCGGAGGGCTTTCTAAGTTTCAAAGCCCAGCTTGACGCTCCAAGCCTGGGCGGAAAAACTCTAGGTCTGATAGAAGGCATGTTGTACTATTCCAACTAGATTTGCATTCCGCAATTGGAATTTCGAACAAGGAGGAAAAGTGGAAAGTTTAGCCCTGTTAGCTTCACTGATTCTTTTAGTCATCTATTTATCAGGTTTGATTGCCTTCGGTCTTTCGTGGCTTAGGAATCGAATCGGCAGAATTTTGACATTGATTTTCGGTTCAATTTCAATTCTCACTGGCTCATGGCTTGCGATTACTCTAATCAACGGAAACGGTCTTATGGTTGGCGGGATCCCAGTGCTACTAGGCGTATTCAGTATTTGGAACACACTAAGGGTAAAAAAGCCCAAGGCCAATTAGCTACGTTTTATTTATTGGACGAGTGCCTGCACCTGTTACACCAAGTGTGTACCAACCAGTAGTCCAATTACGTATGTGATTCCCATGGTCATTCCACTGACTAGTAAGTTTCTAATAATTCCTCGACCAGATTTAGCTTTACCGATCTTTGCTGCAACGAAGCCTGTAATCACTAGGGCTATTGCTACTGAAACAACAGTTGCTGGAATTCTGTATTCGACCCAAGGACCAGTGACTGCAATCAGTGGAAGTAAACCGCCAAGACCAAAAGCTACGAAAGATGAGATAGCGGCTTGGGAAGGGCTTACGTGTTGATCTGAATCAATTCCGAGTTCTGCTTCGGCGTGAGCCTTCAATGCATCGTGAGCTGTTAGTTCTTCAGCGAGGTTGATGGCTAGTTCAGGCGAGATACCCTTTTGCTCATAGAACCAAGCAAGTTCTCTTAGCTCCAGCTCTGGATTATCTTTGAGTTCCTGTCTTTCAACTGCAAGAGCTGCTTTCTCACTGTCTTTCTGAGCACTAACAGATGTGTATTCTCCACCAGCCATTGAGATGGATCCAGCAACTACGGCTGCAGTTCCTGCAATAAGAATTGATGATGCAGTTGCTCCTGGGGCTGCAGCAACACCTAGGACTAGACCCGAGGTGGACATGATTCCATCGTTAGCACCCAAGACACCAGCTCTTAGCCAGTTGAGTTTGGCAGCCATGCTTTGGCGTTGGAACTCGTCTTGAGCAATCTGGAGATCAATCTTTTTAGAATTTGGTTTAGTCATAGTCCTAGGAAACACCATCAGAGGTGTTTGTAGTAGTAAGGGATGCCTTAGTTTCTCTGGAATAGACTTGGCAGATACAAGGTTATGGAGCAATTTTGAATAGCAACACAGAAGTATCAATAGTCCTAGATGGTCAAAAGCAGCAGGTTCCTGCTGCCTCGACGGGCTTTACGCTATTCACTGAGAAGAACATTGTTGCCATGAAGGTCAATGGCGAGCCTAGAGATCTTGCACACAACGTCCAGGAGGGCGATGTTGTTGAAGCCATCACTATTGATAGCCAAGATGGCCTAAACATCCTGAGACACTCAGCTGCTCACGTTCTAGCCCAAGCTGTGCAGAACATTAACCCAGAAGCAAAGCTGGGTATCGGCCCTCCAATCAAAGATGGCTTCTACTATGACTTTGATGTTGAGAACCCATTTACTCCTGAGGATCTCAAGGCATTAGAAAAGGAAATGGAAAGAATCATTCGTGCCGGTCAACGATTCGTAAGAAGAGTGACTACAGACGAGGATGCCAAGAAGGAACTGAATAAGGAACCTTACAAGCTAGAACTTATTGGTTTGAAGTCAGGTAACTCTGATGTTGGTGAAGCATCTGTTGAAGTTGGCTCAGGCGAACTGACTATCTATGACAACTTTGATGCCAAAGAGGGTGTCGTTGTTTGGAAAGACTTATGTAGAGGTCCACACTTACCAAACACAAGAATGATTGGTAATGGTTTTGCTCTAACTCGAGTTGCAGCAGCATATTGGCGAGGCAATGAAGCAAACAAGCAGTTGCAAAGAATATATGGAACTGCGTGGCCTACCAAAGATGAACTTAAGGCTCACCAACTTCAATTAGAAGAAGCTGCGAAGAGAGATCACAGACGTCTTGGTGCAGAACTTGATCTATTCTCTTTCCCAGAAGAGATTGGTTCTGGTCTTGCTGTGTTCCATCCGCGCGGTGGAATCATTCGAAAGGTGATGGAAGATTACTCACGTAAGCGTCACGAAGAGAGCGGTTATGAATTTGTATATAGCCCTCACGTAACCAAGGCAAACCTTTTTGAAACTTCAGGTCACCTCGAGTGGTACGCAGAGGGCATGTTCCCTCCGCTAAAACTTGATGAAGAGCTTGATGCTGAAGGAAACGTAAAGCGTCAGGCGCAGGATTACTACCTAAAGCCGATGAACTGTCCTTTTCACTGCTTGATTTATAAATCCCAAGCTAGGTCCTATAGAGATCTTCCACTTCGCATGTTTGAGTTTGGAACTGTCTACAGATACGAGAAGTCTGGTGTTCTACACGGAATTACTAGAGCTAGAGGTTTTACTCAAGACGATGCTCACTTGTATGTAGATAGAGAGAGCATTGAAGTTGAACTAACAAACGTTTTGAACTTCGTTCTTGAGCTACTTCGTGATTATGGTCTAACTGATTTTTACCTAGAGCTATCTACTAAGGAAGAAGGCAATCCAAAGTTTGTTGGAGACAACGACATCTGGGTTGAAGCTACCGAAACTCTTGAAAGAGTCGCTACCAACTCAGGTTTGCAATTAGTGCCAGATCCAGGTGGAGCAGCTTTCTATGGCCCAAAGATTTCGGTTCAGGCAAAAGATGCAATTGGTCGTACCTGGCAGATGTCTACCATTCAGCTTGATTTCAATCTTCCTGAAAGATTCGATCTTGAATACACCGCTCCTGATGGAACTAAGAAGCGTCCTGTGATGATTCACAGAGCGCTATTCGGTTCCATTGAAAGATTCTTCGGAGTTCTAACCGAGCACTACGCAGGTCACTTCCCACCATGGTTAGCTCCAGTGCAAGTTGTTGGTGTTCCTGTTGCTGAGGAGTTCAGTCCTTACCTGCACGGTATTGCGTCCGAACTTAGAGTAGCTGGTGTTCGCATTCAGATTGATGACAGCGATGAGCGTATGCAGAAGAAGATTCGTAACCACACCTTGGCTAAGGTTCCATACATGCTTATCGCAGGTGCTGAAGATCAATCTCAGGGTGCAGTGTCATTTAGATTCAGAGATGGTTCACAGATCAATGGCATTCCAAGAGAGGAAGCAATTGCTCGCATCTTGAAGGAAATAGCTGAAAAGGTCCAGGTTTAGTGAACGAGGAGATGGCTGGAGCAGAGGATGCTGCAACTCTTCAAGGCGTTTCTGATCCTTTTCAAAGACTGTGGACTCCACATCGTCTCGTTTACATTCAGTCGGGTACTCAGCCGCATGATGACGATTGCCCGTTCTGCATAGCGCCCACTCTGACTGACGAACAGGCTCTTATTGTTCATAGAGGAAAAAGTTGCTACGTCTTATTGAACCTCTACCCATATAACTCAGGGCACTTGTTGGTTGTGCCTTACCGCCACATCCCTAATTACACCGACGCCACTTCAGAAGAGATTCTTGAGTATGGAGAACTGACACAGCAGGCTATGAAGGTTCTAAAGGCAGTTGGTGGTGCTCATGGCTTCAACATCGGCATGAACCAAGGGGAAGTGGCTGGAGCAGGCATAGCCTCACACCTTCACCAGCACGTAGTCCCTAGGTGGCGAAACGATGCCAATTTCTTCCCAATCATTGCTCAAACCAAGGCTCTGCCTAAGCTTCTGGGTGATGTGAGAGTCGAAATAGCCAACGCCTGGCTAAACAATTCTTAACCTTGCCTTCGCCTCTTATTTAGGCATTTAGAATAGTGGCATGACTGATAAAGCAAAAGACTCTAAATCAACCCCATTAGTAAAGCGCGGCCTAGCAGAAATGCTCAAGGGTGGCGTAATCATGGACGTGGTTACCGCTGATCAAGCAAAGATTGCTGAAGACGCGGGTGCAGTAGCGGTAATGGCTCTAGAGCGTGTTCCTGCTGACATCAGAGCTCAAGGTGGAGTTGCTCGCATGAGCGATCCAGACCTAATCGATCAGATCATTTCAAGTGTTTCTATTCCAGTCATGGCTAAAGCAAGAATCGGTCACTTTGTAGAGGCGCAAATCCTTCAGTCTCTAAAGGTTGACTACATTGACGAGTCTGAAGTTCTTTCTCCAGCAGATTACGTTCACCACATTGATAAGTGGAAGTTTGATGTTCCTTTTGTTTGTGGAGCAACAAACCTTGGTGAAGCACTTCGTCGTGTAACTGAAGGTGCCGCAATGCTTCGTTCAAAGGGTGAAGCGGGTACTGGAGATGTTAGTGAAGCGATGAAGCACATCAGAACCATCCTTGGTGAAGTTCGCGCTCTATCAGCTAAATCAGAAGATGAACTTTATGTTGCAGCTAAAGAGCTGCAGGCTCCTCTAGAACTCGTTAGAGAAGTTGCTCGCACAGGAAAGCTTCCACTAGTACTTTTCACTGCTGGTGGTATTGCTACTCCTGCAGATGCTGCTCTCATGATGCAGATGGGTGCTGACGGTGTATTCGTTGGTTCAGGAATTTTCAAGTCTGGAAACCCAGCAGCAAGAGCTGCTGCAATTGTCAAGGCAACAACAAGCTACGATGACCCAGATGTTCTAGCGAATGTTAGCCGCGGACTAGGTGAAGCAATGGTTGGTATTAACGTTTCTGATCTTCCTGCTCCTCACCGGTTAGCTGACAGAGGCTGGTAATTCTTGCTTCCAATTGGGGTTTTATCCCTTCAAGGTGACTTTCGTGAGCATCTGCAAACTTTTGATGAGCTCGGCATTGAAACTGTCCGGGTTAGAAAGCCATCTGATCTAGTTGGAATTTCTGGACTAGTTATTCCTGGTGGCGAGAGCACTGTTATCGACAAGCTGAGTCAAATCTTTGAACTCAGAGAACCAATAATCAAACTAATCAAACAGGGTCTGCCCGTGTTTGGAACCTGTGCTGGTTTGATTCTTCTAGCTGATCGAATCGTTGATGGAATTGAAGGTCAAGAGAGTTTTGGCGGCCTGAATGTTTCAGTCCAAAGAAATGCATTTGGTTCACAGGTAGATTCCTTCGAAGCTGATCTCAACTTTGAAGGTATTAGTAGTCCTATCCACGCAGCATTCATCAGAGCACCAATAGTTTTAGAAGTTGGTTCTGATGTTCATAAACTGGCTGAGTTAGCGGATGGCAGAGTGGTCGCCGTGCGTCAAGGAAACCTATTAGGTATTAGCTTTCACCCTGAAGTTACAGGTGAAACTGATGTGCACAAGTACTTTGCTGACATGTGTAAAGCCGAAGATTTCAATTCTGCTAACTAAACTTGTCTAGAAACAAACTCAAGGAGCATCATGTCGGGCCATTCCAAATGGGCAACCACCAAGCATAAGAAAGCCATCATTGATGGCCGCAGAGCTAAGTTATTCGCCAAGCTAATCAAGAACATTGAAGTAGCGGCGAGAATCGGTGGCCCTGATCTTGAAGGTAACCCAACTCTTTACGATGCAATCCAAAAGGGTCGTAAGTCTTCTCTTCCTAAAGACAACATTGAATCAGCAGTTAAGCGTGGAGCTGGACTAGATGGTTCAGGAGTTGAGTATCAAACGATCATGTATGAAGGTTATGGACCGAACGGTGTTGCACTCCTCATTGAATGTTTGACCGATAACAAGAACAGAGCTGCTGCTGAAGTTCGCCTTGCTGTTTCTAGAAACGGTGGAACCATGGCTGACCCTGGCTCAGTTTCTTATCAGTTCAGCCGTAAGGGTGTCATCCTTGTGGAGAAGAACGAAACAACTACTGAAGACACTGTTCTAGATGCAGTTCTTGAAGTTGGGGTAGAAGACGTTCAAGATCGTGGCTATCAGCTAATGATCACAACCGACCCATCAAAGATGGTTGAGGTTCGTGAGGCTCTGCAGAGCAAAGAGATCGACTATGAGAGTGCTGACGTGGAGTTTGTTTCTTCAATGCCAGTTCAGACCGATATTGACACCGCTCGTAAAGTTATCGCACTGATTGATGCTCTAGAGGATTCAGATGAAGTTCAAAACGTCTACACAAACTTTGATATGTCTCAAGAAGTAGCGGCTCAACTAGATGCCGAATAAATCGCAGAGCGTTCTTCTAGGGTTTGACCCAGGTCTTACTCGCTGCGGTTTCGGCATAGTTGCAAAAACATCTTCTAGACAAGCCAACTTCATGGAGGTCGGCATTTTTGAATCAGATAAGAGTCTTGATGATACTCAACGCATCGCAATTATCGGTGACCAGATTGCAAAGCTCCTTGATCGAATAAAGCCTGAGCAGATTGCTATTGAAAGAGTCTTTGCTCAACAAAACCTAAAGAGTGTGATGGGTGTGGCTCAGGTTTCTGGAGTCATTGCATATCTAGCTCACCTAAGAAAGATTCCTGTTACTTACTTCACCCCAACAGAGGTTAAGGCAGCTGTCACAGGAAGTGGTCGAGCCAACAAGATCCAAGTTACCAACATGATGATGCAGATCCTCAAGCTCAAGGAAGTTCCTAAGCCAGCTGATGCTGCTGATGCTCTTGCCATAGCAGTCACCTTGGCATGGCGTGGGGGAAAGAACAATCTGTCTCAACAATCAACAGAAACTAAAGCTCAAGAGAAATGGCGCAATGCCATCGCTTCATCTAAGAAATCTCAATAGCCCAGTTATCCTTGTTCTGTGATTGCACATCTAAGAGGTTCCGTACTTAGCCGTAAGGCAGGTCAAGTAGTTATTGACTGTGGTGGTGTCGGCTATCTCGTAAATGTGACTCCTGATGTTTATCAGTTGAGCTTCACTCAACAAGAGCTATCTCTTCACATTGCTCACATTATTCGTGAGGATGCTCAGATTCTTTTTGGTTTTCAAACTGAAGACGAACTAGAGGGCTTCAATCTCCTTTGTTCTGTATCAGGCGTTGGACCTAAGTCAGCTATGTCTGTCCTTACTCATCTAGGTGTAGACGGTATTGCCACAGCTGTGGCAACAGCTGATGATTCTATGTTCAAGTCAGTTACCGGTATTGGCCCTAAGACCGCCAAACTAATTGTGCTAAGCCTCACCGGAAAGCTTGTTTCGCTTGATAATGGCTCAAAGAGTTCAGGAAGTTCAGAGAGCTCTGTTATCGCTGCTCTTGTTGGTCTTGGTTACCAAGAGAAGATGGCTAAGAGTGCAGTTGAATCTGCATTGAAGAACAACCCTCAATCAAGCGAATCAGAGTTATTGAAATTGAGCTTGTCCAACCTATCTAGCGGGCGGAAGTAACACTCATGTCTGATGAGTTGATGGGTTCTGAGGCAGATAGTTCAGATTTAGTGTTCGAATCTGCGATTAGACCGCAGTCACTTAGTGAGTTCGTCGGACAGAACAAAGTACGTGGGCAGATTCAGTTACTTATTGATGCAGCTTCAATTCAGCAGAGAACTCCTGATCACATTCTGCTTGCAGGCCCTCCAGGCTTAGGTAAGACAACACTTGCGATGATTGTGGCTCACGAGTCTGCAAGACCATTGCGAATGACTTCTGGTCCAGCTATTCAGCACGCGGGGGACATGGCTGCAATTCTGTCCTCGCTATCTGCGGGAGAAGTTCTCTTCATTGATGAGATCCATAGAATGTCTCGTTCTGCAGAAGAGATGCTTTATCTAGCGATGGAAGACTTCCGCGTTGATGTCATGGTTGGTAAAGGTGCAGGTGCTACAAGCATTTCCCTTGATCTAGATCCATTCACCCTCGTTGGAGCAACCACTAGAAGCGGGCTACTGCCTAACCCTTTGAGAGACAGATTCGGGTTCACCGCAAATCTAGATTTCTATTCAGATGAAGAACTTAAAGATGTTGTGTCTCGAGCAGCCAGCCTAATGAGCCTTGAAGTTGGACATGAAGCACTTTCTCTCATAGCTTCTCGTTCTAGAGGCACTCCTAGAATCGCTAATCGCTTGCTACGCAGAGTGAGAGACTTTGCTCTAGTTCACTCATCTGGTCAGGTTTCTGTTGGTTCTGTCACTTCAGCACTAGATCTTTATGAAGTGGATGAACTCGGTTTGGACAGGCTTGACCGCTCTGTCTTAGAAGCCCTAATCGTCAAATTTGAAGGTAAACCAGTTGGATTGAACACCCTTAGCGTCGCTCTTGGTGAGGAGTCAGACACCATCGAGAGCGTGGTTGAGCCATTCCTTCTGCGAATTGGGCTCTTGGTTAGGACAACTCGTGGCCGCCAAGCTACCTCTGCTGGCTACAAACACCTTGGATTGACCCCTCCAGCGGGCTCTCAGGGGTTATTCGACTAGCCCTGTCGCTTATAATCGACTAGTAGCAAACCCTCAACAAACGATTGGTCCAACATGGAGTTATTAGTCATCCTTGCCGTTTTCTTGGCATTCATCATCTTCAGCAACAGCAGAAGATCTAAGCAGGCTAAAGCTCTTGAGGCTTCTGTTTCAGTTGGTGCTCAAGTCATTATGTTGGGCGGAATCAAGGGCAAGATTGTCTCAATCTTGGATGACACAGTAGTAGTTGAGTCAACTCCTGGTACACGTATCGAATTCCTAAAAGCTGCTATCAGAACAGTAGTTCCAGCCTCTTTGGACGCTAAAGCTGAAGCTTCTGCTCCAAAAGCTAAGGCAATGCTTGCCGCTACAAAGCCTGCTGCAAAGAAGCCAGCAGCATCAAAGACCACAGCTACAAAGAAGACTGCTAAGTAATTAGCTTCCACAAATAGAGAAAAGGCACGATTTTGTCTGAAAAGCGCACTGCAACTAGAGCGGCACTGAGATCACTCACTTGGCTTCTGACCTTGATGGTTGGAATCGTTGGAGTTATCGGGCTTGGAATGGTTTCCGGTGAACAGAAGGCTACCTTCGTACCGAACCTAGCTCTTGACCTTTCTGGTGGTACTCAAGTTATCCTGACCCCAATCGTTGAAGAGGGTAAAGAGATTCTTCCTGAGCAACTAGACCAAGCTGTTTCAATCATTAGACAGCGCGTTGACTCAACTGGTGTTAGCGAAGCTCAGATCAACACATCAGGAAACAACATCGTCGTTTCTATCCCTGGTATTCCAGACAGCAACACTTTGGCTCTTATCAAGAGCTCGGCGAAACTAGAGTTCCGACCAGTTCTTGCAGCATCAGCTGGT
Organism: Actinomycetota bacterium; assembly: GCA_041177045.1. GTDB lineage: Bacteria > Actinomycetota > Actinomycetes > Actinomycetales > Microbacteriaceae > Rhodoluna. The sequence goes on from JBEDBW010000002.1 coordinate 17,817, forward strand.
AGCAAAACTGAAATCGGTAAAGATGGTTCAAAGCCAATCAAGACTTCTACAGCAAAGCCAACCAGCCCAAGCGATTTGAATCAAATCTCTCCTGCTCTTCAGAAAGAGTACGAGAACCTAGACTGCTCAACTAAGTTCCGCGAGCCAGGACAAATCGATGACGCTGAGAAGCCTCTGGTTACCTGTGATAGATCTTTGACCGAGAAGTACATTCTTGGCCCTGTTGAAATTACCGGTGTTGATCTAGAAGGTGCAGACGCTGGAACTGTAACTGGAGCACAGGGTGTTGCTACCAACGAATGGGCAGTAAACCTAAACTTCAATGCTGAAGGTGGCGACAAGTTTGCCAAGGTAACTGGTCGTCTATTCCCGCTGGCTGAACCGCAGAACAGATTTGCAGTAACCATCGATGGTTACGTCATCACTGCACCAACCACACAGGCTGTTATCACCGGTGGTTCTGCTCAGATTACTGGATCATTTGATCAAGCAAGCTCAAAAGTTCTAGCTGACCAGCTGAAGTATGGTTCATTGCCAATCTCATTCGCTGTTCAGTCACAGGAAAACATTTCAGCAACCTTAGGTTCAGAGCAGCTACAGGCTGGTCTACTTGCAGGTCTTATTGGTGTCATCTTGGTAGTTATCTACTCAGTGTTCCAATACAGGGGACTAGCGGTTATCACAATTGGTTCATTGATTGTTGCCGGTATCTTGACCTACATCCTGATTGCGCTCCTAACCTGGCGCGCTGACTACAGACTGTCACTATCAGGTATCGCAGGTTTGATCATGGGTATTGGTATTACTGCAGACTCGTTCATTGTTTACTACGAACGTGTTAAGGATGAGCTCCGCGAAGGTAAACCATTGTATGTTGCCGTTGAAAGCGCATGGAACAGAGCGAAGAGAACAATCATCGTTTCTGGTGCTGTAAGCCTTCTAGCCTCTGTCGTCCTTTACGTTCTCACAGTAGGTAACGTAAGAGGATTCGCGTTCACACTTGGTCTAACAACCCTTATTGACCTTACTGTTGTGTTCCTATTCACTTACCCGGCATTCAGATTGCTCACCAAGAGCAAGTTCTTTATGTCTGGAAACGCTTGGACAGGATTGCAGTTGAGAGATAGCGCTGCTTTTGGTTACACAGGAAGAGGAACTTTTAGAGTTGCTCCAACAGTTTCTGCGGGCAAGATCGCTCAATCATCTAAGGAAGCTGAACGACGTCAAACTATTGCCGAGCGTAAAGCTGCAGCAGATAAGAACAAGGAGAACAACTAATGTCTCGTTTTACCGATCTTGGTAACCAGCTTTATAGCGGTGAGAAGTCTGTCAACTTCGTTGGTAGGAGAAAGTATTTCTACATTGCAGCAGCCACAACTGTTGTTCTAGCAATCTTGATTCCTGTTGCTAAGGGTGGATTCAACTTTGGTATTGAATTCCGTGGTGGATCTGAATACAAGATTTCAGAAAGCAAACTGCAGAGCACAACTCTTGCAGAAGACGCAGTTCACGAAGTTGTCCCAGCTATCCAGGTAAACACAACCATCATTGGTGCGGACACCGTTCGTGTTCAGACTCCTCAGCTAAGCGATGAGCAATCAGAGCAGGTTCGTCTAGCACTTGCCAAGGCTTATGAAGTCAAAGACAGCAACGTAGCGAGCTCATTCATTGGCCCTAACTGGGGAGCTGACATTACTAATAAAGCTCTTTGGGGTCTACTAATCTTCATCCTGCTAGCAGCTATCTTGATGGCGCTTTACTTCAGAACTTTGAAGATGAGTGCCGCAGCCATGATGGCTTTGGCTCACGACCTGATTCTTACCGCTGGTCTCTATGCGGCTCTAGGTTTTGAAGTCACTCCAGCTGCTGTAATTGGATTCCTAACTATTCTTGGTTACTCTCTTTACGACACCGTGGTGGTCTTTGACAAGATCAGAGAAAACACCAACGAAGTTGAATTCAGTGAGACAACTACTTTTGCTGAGCAGGTAAACCTTGCAATCAACCAGACTCTAGTTAGATCAATCAACACCTCCATCGTTGGTGTTCTTCCGGTTGCCTCTATCTTGTTCATTGGAGCAACTTTCCTAGGAGCTGGAACTCTTAGAGACATCTCTCTTGCCTTGTTTGTTGGAATCATCGTAGGTACCTATTCAACGATCTTTATTGCAGCCCCTGCTTACTCACACATGCGTGAGGGAGAAGCTAAGTTCGCTAAGGCAGAGAAAAAGATTCTGGCTAAGAGAAGTGCATTAGCTAGCTAGGTCAGTTATTCTTTAGTTCAACCTAGAAGGATGATATGTCGGACACAGCAGGCGGTGGCACACTAGCAACACTGCGAAATCGCCTGCCTAGAATCTTTACCCGACCTGTTGAAGGCTCAGGAATCGCCGAAGTCCTAAAAGCAGCCAAAGTAGCCCACCCAAAGCTTGATTTCTCAATCGTCGAAAAGGCTTTCACTGTAGCCTCTAAGGCTCACTCAGGCCACACACGTAAGAGTGGGGACCCATACATTACCCACCCAGTCGCGGTGGCTCAGCTCTTGGCTGATTTAGGCATTGGACCTGCAGGTCTCGCAGCAGCTTTACTTCACGACACAGTAGAAGACACTGATTACACACTGGATCAACTAAGAGCAGACTTCGGTGACGAAGTAGCCATGCTCGTCGATGGCGTAACAAAGCTAGACAAGGTTAAGTTTGGGGCGGATGCTCAAGCTGAAACCGTTCGCAAAATGGTTGTTGCCATGTCTAAAGACATTCGAGTTTTGGTAATCAAGCTTGCAGACAGACTTCACAATGCGAGAACCTGGGGTTTTGTCCCAGAAGCCAAGGCCAAGCAGAAGGCTCAGGAGACTCTCGAGATCTATGCACCACTTGCTCACCGTCTAGGTATCAGCGCTTTCAAATTGGAACTCGAAGACATTTCGTTTTCTGTCCTCTATCCAAAGGTTTATGAAGAAATCGTAAACCTCGTTAGACAGCGTTCTCCAAAAAGAGACGAATTCATTGAAACAGTCATCACAGCTATTGACGAGGATCTCAAAGACAACAAGATTAAGGGCAAGGTAGCTGGTAGACCTAAGCAGTACTATTCGATCTACCAAAAGATGGTTATTGACTTCAACGATATTTATGACTTAGTCGGTATTCGAGTAATTGTTCCAGAGGTAAGGGATTGCTATGCAATTCTTGGTGCTGTTCACTCACACTGGAATCCAGTCCAAGGTCGCTTCAAGGACTACATCGCTATGCCTAAGTTCAATCTCTATCAATCTCTTCACACAACAGTTATTGGGCCTAACGGACGTCCGGTCGAGATTCAGATTAGAACTCAAGAGATGCACAACAGAGCAGAGTATGGTGTTGCGGCTCACTGGAAGTACAAGCAATTCACCGCTGAAGAGTCAGCTACAAAAGAAGACGATCTAGTTTGGTTGAAGCATCTTTCTGATTGGCAGCATGAAACAGCTGACCCAAGTGAGTTCCTTGATGCTCTGCGCTTTGAAATTGGTGCTAAAGAGGTTTACGCTTTTACGCCTAAGGGTAGAGTGATTGGTCTTACCAAGGGTTCCACCCCAGTGGACTTTGCCTACGCAGTTCACACTGAAATTGGTCACCGCACCATGGGAGCAAAGGTCAATGGTCGTTTAGTACCACTTGAAACTGTTTTGAACTCTGGTGATGTGGTTGAAATTCTTACCTCTAAGTCTCAGGACGCTCATCCAAGCCAAGATTGGATTAAGTTCGTTCAATCTCAGCGTGCAAAATCAAAGATCAAAGCCTGGTTCACAGCGGAGCGTAAAGATGATGCCATTGAAAGAGGAAAAGATCTCTTAGCTAAGGCGCTTAGAAAGCAAAGCGTTCCGATTCAGCGTGCACTGGCAACCGACATTCTTCTCAAGATCACAAGTGACCTTAGATTCTCTGAACCATCTGACTTGTATGCAGCTGTTGGAGATGGCAATGTTTCGGCCCAGTCTGTGGTTGAGAAGATGTCAGCCGCGTTATCTGTTGAGGAATATACCGAAGAGGCAGTATTCGAACTTCCCACTAAGTCAAGTACCAACAGTTCTAAGCGAGTAGGGGATTCAGGCGTTCTTGTTCGAGGTGATGCTGATGTTATGTTCAAGCTTGCTCGTTGTTGCACACCAGTTCCAGGGGATGCCATTCTCGGCTTCATTACTCGTTCTGCGGGAGTGTCAGTTCACAGAAGCGACTGCAAGAACTCTGTAGATTTGAGAAACCAACCTGAACGCTTGATTGATGTGAGTTGGGAACCAAACTCAAGGAGCTTGTTCCTGGTGCAGATTCAGATTGAGGCACTTGACCGTGGTGGATTGCTCAGCGACGTTACCCGAGTACTAAGTGAGAATCACGTCAACATCTTGTCTGCTTCTGTGTCAACCAGAAATGACCGTGTAGCAATGAGCAGATTTGTATTTGAGATGAGTAACCCAGCTGCGCTTGAGGGCCTAATCAATTCGGTTCGGAACATTGACAACGTCTATGACGTTTATCGAGTTAGCAACTCCTAAGAGTTAGCAATAACTACAGATAGCCAAGCTTTCTTTGTTTCAAGGGCATCAGTTGCATCGGCAATCTTTTTGGCATCGCCTGAAGTCTTTGCCTTCTCAAGATCCGCTTCTAACTTGGCAATAGATGCTTCAAGCTGTGATCGAACCGAGTTAGTGCGGTCAACAGTTGCCGGGTCTGACTTTCTCCATAGCTCTGCTTCAACGTTCTTAATTTTTGTTTCAACAGCTTTTAGTCGGTCTTCAATTTTGCGGATGCTGTCGCGTGGAACCTTCCCGGCCTTTTCCCAACGTGCCTGGATTGCTTGAAGAGCAGACTTAGCTTTTCCTAGGTCAGCAGTTGGGTCAATCTTCTCTGCCTCTTCCAGAAGTTCAAGCTTTGCCTTCAGGTTTGCACTGAATTCAACTTCCTCAGCAGCAACCTTTTCAGACTTAGCAGCATAGATAGCATCTCCGGCTGCTTTGAACTTAGCCCATAGAGTGTCATCTGATTTGGTCTTGGTCTTTGGTAGTGCCTTCCAAGCGGTCAAAAGGTCTCTGTAGGCGATAGTTGCTTCAGCACCCTTCTCAACAAGAGCTTCCGCCTTAGCAACTAGATCCGCCTTAGCGTTCTTGCTTGCCTTTACCAATGAATCTTGGGTAGAGAAGAACTGGCGCTTGTTTGCATCGAAAGTCTTTCGGGCCTTAGAGAATCTCTGCCAGAACTCATCAGCTTTTGCTTTAGGAACCTTTACAGAACTCTTTTGAAGTGCTTGCCATGCGTTGAATAGTTCAAGCATCTTTGCAGAACCGGTCTTGTAGTTGACCTTCTGAGGGTCCTTGGCTGCAAGTGCTTCAGCCTCAACCGCAATTGCTTCTCTTGCTGCAAGTGCCTCAACTGCTAGCTCAGCTTGCTTAGCAGATGCTTCAGCGAGTAGATCGCCTAGACCGCTAAGGACTGCAGCCACACGTTCTCTTAGAGAAGCGAGGTCACCAATGGCAACTGGCTCTGTCAAGTCGACTGTTAGCTTGTCAGCTGATTTCTTGATCGACTTAGCATCGGCTTTGGCTTTGACGCGTTGTTCAAGTAGTCGAACGTTGGACTCTAGGTCATTGTATTTTCTGACGTAGAAGGCAAGAGCATCTTCTAGAGACATTGCTGGTTGTGAGCCAAGGAGTCTTTCCGAACCTGCGTCGATGACGTAAAAGTTGCCAGTGTCGTCTACACGACCGAACTCGAATTGCAATGTTGACACTTTGGACTCCCTGATTGTTTGAAACTACTTAACAGTAATGCTTGTGACTGAAGTCTTAACCTTTGGTTGGCCATCTCCAGAACCATCTTTGACACCGGCTTTGATGATGTCATCAATTCCAGATAGTCCAGTTGTTACTTCTCCAAAGACTGTGTAGCCACCTGCTGAGTCGCTAGGAATAACGGAGTCCTCGTAAACGATAAAGAACTGGCTTCCCATGGACTTCGCATCGTTTCCTACACGAGCCATTGCAAGCTTTCCCTTTAGATAAGTAGGCTGTTCGCCTTCTTTGGTTTCAGGTACGTTTTCGATTGGTCCGAAGCTATAACCAGGACCTCCAGATCCATCACCGTTCGGGTCTCCACACTGAAGAACGAAGATTCCTGCTGTTGTGAGTCGGTGGCATGAAACTTCGTTGTAGAAACCCTTGTTGATCAGGTCAACGAAGTTTGCTACTGCTTGAGGAGCTTGTTCACCGTAAAGAGTGATTCCAAGGTCTGCCTTGTTAATTTTCATGACACCTGTCCACTCGCGACATTCTGAAATAGCGGCGTCTGGAATTGTGTTAACGATTGGAGATCCGTCAGCATTTGGTGTTGGGGCGTCCTGAGTGAAAGTTACACAGAAGTCTTTTGCAAGTCCTGGACCAAAACCGAAGTAGGAGTACTGAGCGGCCAAAGCCACTACGAATGCAATAGCTGTCGCCATGAGAGCAAACTTGTTGTCTTCTCTGCGTAGCTTGATTCTGTGATCCACTACATTCTGCTTTTCCTCAAAGCTTTTCAAGCTTTTCTTGGCTGCGTTCTGGATCTCGGTACTTTTCTTGTTCGCCAACTTTGCCTCCGTTTTAGGTACAAATTGATATTAGACGAGTTCAAAGAGGGTTTAGCCTTGAAGTGTGAATAGTTCAGATCTTTTTGATTACCCAATTGGAGCGCCTTTGGCCGCTCGAATGAGACCTACCAGTTTGGCTGAAGTGGTTGGTCAGAGCGAAGCTCTCAACCCATCTGGTCCTATGGCTGCTTTCTTGAGTAATCCAAACCCAGGTCAGTCACTACCTTCCATACTTTTATATGGCCCGCCAGGATCTGGAAAGACCACTATTGCAAGACTTCTTGCTAAGACCTGTGGCAGACGATTGATTGAGATAAGTGCAATAAACGCTTCTGTGAAAGACCTTCGAGATGCCATGGATCTATCTAGGTCAGAAATCCAAGCTGGTCATGGGGCAGCGCTTGTATTCGTCGATGAAATTCACCGTTTCTCAAAGGTTCAGCAAGAATCCCTTCTTCTTGCTGTTGAAAATGGAGAAATTGTTCTTATCGGGGCTACCACAGAGAATCCGCTCTATGCACTAACTTCAGCCATGGTCTCTAGATCTAGCCTTATGCGTCTGTCTGAATTATCTGACGAGGCGATACAAGAGATCGTTTCTAGGGCTATTCAGGATGAGCGTGGACTAAATGGCAAGTTCAAGGCATCAGAAGCTGCTATTGCTGAGATAGCCAGAAGATCTGGCGGAGATGCCCGTAAAGCCTTAACAGTCCTTGAGGCTATTACTCAGGCAGTTGCTAGAGCGGGTAGCGCTGAGATCGAATTGAAGGATGTAGCTCCAGCGATGTCTTCCGCTCTAGCTAGGTATGACGCCACAGGGGACCAGCACTACGACATCATTAGTGCTTTCATCAAGTCTGTGCGTGGCAGTGACCCTGACGCGGCTCTGCATTGGCTCGCTCGCATGATTGTTGGAGGGGAAGACCCTCGCTTTATTGCCAGAAGGCTAGTGATTCTGGCTTCTGAAGACATAGGCTTGGCTGATCCAGCTGCTATCTCGCTAGCTAACGCCACCATGAACACCGTTGCCCAAATAGGCATGCCTGAAGGCCGTATCCCGCTGGCAGAATGCACTATCTACTTAGCCTTAGCTCCTAAGTCCAATAGCGCTTATTTGGCTATAAACAAGGCAATAGCTGATGTGGAGGCTGGTTTCACACCATCTGTGCCAAGCCATCTGAGGTCTTCTAGCCTGAACAAGGGTGATTTGGAGTATGAATACCCGCATGATCTAGAAAACAGCCTCTCAGGGCAGGAGTATTTGCCTCAAAGCGAAGGCAAAAAGACTTACTACCAAGCAAAAGCCAATGGTTATGAAGCTACTCTCATGGAGCGGTTCCTCAAGATATCGTCTCTGAGAGAGAACCTCTAGGGGCTTGTGGCAAAAACTGCCCTAAACAGTTAGTATTGACAGGTTGCCGACCTTACTGATGTTCATGGCTGAGTTCCAGTAAAACGGTGAGTGCATTTCATTTAGCCGATATGCACCGGGCACAAAACTTATTTCAACTTATGCATTCTTTGAAAGGAATACGTGTCTAAAACAACTAGAACACGAAGCAAGACTCGCTTGTCTCGTGCATTGGGCATCGCCCTAACTCCAAAAGCCGCAAAGTACATGGAGAAGCGTCCATACGCTCCAGGTCAGCACGGTCGTACCAAGCGTAAGACCGATAGCGACTTTGCTGTTCGTCTACGCGAGAAGCAGAGACTTCGCGCACAATACGGAATTCGTGAAGCACAGCTTCGCAAGACTTTTAACGATGCAAAGCGTATCGAAGGTCTAACTGGTGAAAACCTAGTAGAGCTTCTAGAGATGCGTCTTGATGCACTTGTGCACCGTGCAGGTTTCGCCCGCACAATGGCACAGGCTCGTCAGATGGTTGTTCACCGTCACATTCTTGTTGATGGTCTTCGCGTTGACCGTCCATCAGCTCGCGTCAAGGTTGGACAGATGATCCACGTTGCTGAGAAGAGTGAAGTAACTGAGCCTTTCCAGGTTGCAGCTGCTGGTGGTCACGTTGATGTTCTTCCTCCAGTTCCTGGATACCTTTCAGTTGAACTAGACAAGCTACAGGCAACACTTCTTCGTCGTCCAAAGCGTGCAGAAGTTCCAGTTACCTGTGAAGTACAGCTTGTTGTTGAGTACTACGCTGCTCGCTAGTCGATAAGGAATTTGTCATGAATGGTGCAGATGTTGCAGCTCTGATTTGGGCGGGTAGCTTTGCCGTGCTGGTTATCTTTTTGGTAGTCGTACTTATCAAGGTATCCAAACTATTAGACGCAACATCTGCGACTATTCGTGAAACAGGAGAGACCGTTGGTCCTTTTCTAGTTGAGCTCACCGAGACAACAAAGCTCACAAACAAGCAGCTTGAGAAGATCGACGTCATTACAGACAACGTAGTAGACGCAACTACCAACTTGAATTCTCTAATTACTTCCTTCACAACCAATGTCGCTGGGCCGCTTCAGCGTGTTGGCGCGATTGTTCGCAATGTTAGCGGACTAATTGGAAAGAAGAAGTAGACAAGTGCGTAAGACATTCGTCTTCATAGCTGGCATTGCTGCCGGTGTCTATCTTTCAAGACACATTGAAGCAAACCCTGAAACTAAAAAAGCACTAAATCAAACAGGTGCCAAGATAAAAACTTTCGCTAATGCAGTCTCAGAAGGCTATAAAGAACAAGAAGCTAAAGCTTCCAAAGCGTCTAAGCCGAAAACTTCCAAATGAAGACAGCTGAAATCAAAAAGAGATGGCTTGATTTCTTCGAAAGTAAAGACCACACGGTTGTTCCAAGCGCATCGCTAATCAGCGAAGATCCTTCACTGCTTTTCACAGTTGCAGGTATGGTGCCATTCATTCCTTACATGACTGGTTTGATGCCAGCACCATTCGCAAGAGCTACCAGCGTGCAAAAGTGTGTGAGAACCCTAGACATCGAAGAGGTAGGTAAGACAACTCGCCACGGAACTTTCTTCCAGATGAATGGAAACTTCTCCTTTGGTGACTACTTCAAGTGTGACGCAATCTCTTTTGCTTGGGAATTCCTCACATCACCGGTTGAATCAGGTGGTCTTGGTTTGGAAAAAGACAAGCTTTGGGCAACTGTTTATCAGGACGATGATGAGTCAATTGCTTTATGGCTAGAGCTTTCAGAGATCCCACTTGAACGAATTCAGAAGCGTGGAATGGCTGACAACTATTGGTCAACAGGTCAGCCAGGTCCAGCAGGCCCTTGTTCAGAGATCTATTTCGATAGAGGACCTGAGTACGGTGTTGAAGGTGGACCTGAAGCTGATGAGAATCGCTACATCGAAATCTGGAACCTTGTGTTCATGCAGTATGAGCGCGGTTTAGGTTCAGGGAAAGATAGCTTCGAGATTCTTGGTGAACTACCAAGCAAGAACATTGACACCGGTATGGGTCTAGAGCGCGTTGCATTCTTGATGCAAGGGGTTGAGAACCTATACGAAATTGACCAGGTAAGACCTGTTCTTGATCTAGCTGCAGAACTAGCTGGCAAGACCTATGGTGCTAACGAAGAAGATGACATCAGACTTCGCGTTGTTGCAGACCATGTTCGAAGTGCCCTCATGCTTATCGGTGATGGTGTTTCACCAGGCAACGATGGACGCGGATATGTATTGCGCCGCCTACTTAGAAGAACTGTTCGTGCGATGCGCCTACTTGGTGTAAACGAGCCAGTATTCGGAAAGCTATTCCTTACTTCAAAGAACGCAATGGTTGATGCATATCCTGAACTTGAAACAGAGTTCAAGAGAATTAACACAACCGTTCTAGCAGAAGAGGAAGCTTTCCTTAGAACTCTGACTTCGGGAACTCAGGTTCTAGAAACTGCTATCGCAACAGCAAAAGCTGCCGGTCAGAAGTCACTATCTGGAGAGACTAGCTTCCTTCTTCATGAC
>JBEDBW010000003.1:0-22162 GCA_041177045.1 Actinomycetota bacterium
TGAACTCTGATGACCTAGTTTTCACAAAGTCAGCTATTGAAGAGTTCACCGCTAACTCAAAGAAGGAGGCGTAAAAATGACTGCTGTAAACAAGAACCCACGCGACGTCATTATTCGTCCAATCGTTTCAGAGAAGTCATACAACCTCATTGACATGGGCAAGTACACCTTCGAAGTAGATCCACGTTCAAACAAGACTGAGATCAAGCAGGCTGTTGAAGTTATCTTCAACGTCAAGGTTGCATCAGTTAACACTTTGAACCGCATTGGTAAGACCCGCAAGACAAGATTTGGATTGGGTAAGCGCAAGGACACCAAGCGCGCAATCATCACCTTGAAGAGCGGCACCATCGACTTGTTTAGCAACATCGGTTAAGGGCGAGAGATAAATGGGAATTCGTAAATATAAGCCAACGACTCCAGGTCGTCGTGGTTCATCTGTTTCAGACTTTTCTGAAGTAACCAGAACCACTCCTGAGAAGTCACTACTACGTCCACTTCCAAAAACTGGTGGTCGTAACTCAACAGGTCGTATTACTACTCGTCACATCGGTGGTGGTCACAAGCGTATGTATCGTGTGATCGACTTCCGTCGTCACGACAAGGATGGCGTGCCAGCTACTGTTGCACACATCGAGTATGACCCGAACCGTACTGCACGTATTGCACTACTTCACTATGCAGATGGCGAGAAGCGATACATCATCGCTCCTAACAAGCTAAAGCAGGGTGACCGTATTGAGCAGGGTCCATCAGCGGACATCAAGCCAGGAAACGCTCTTCCATTGAAGAACATTCCAGTTGGTACCGTGATCCACGCTATTGAGCTAAAGCCAGGCGGTGGAGCAAAGATGGGTCGTTCAGCAGGTGCTGCAGTTCGTCTAGTTGCTAAAGATGGCGGAATGGCTCAGCTACGTTTGCCTTCAGGCGAAATCCGTAACGTCGATGCTCGTTGCCGTGCAACCATCGGTGAAGTCGGTAACGCTGAGCAGTCAAACATCAACTGGGGTAAAGCAGGACGTATGAGATGGAAGGGTGTTCGCCCAACTGTCCGTGGTGTTGCAATGAACCCAGTAGACCACCCTCACGGTGGTGGTGAAGGTAAGACTTCTGGTGGACGTCACCCAGTGACTCCTTGGGGTCAAGCTGAAGGCCGCACTCGTAAGAAGAAGTTGCCTAGCGACAAGCTAATTGTCCGTCGTCGTCCGCGTGGAAGCCACTAGTAGGAGCCTAAGAATATGCCAAGAAGTCTAAAAAAAGGTCCTTTCGTTGATGACCACCTTTTTAAGAAGGTAGCCAAGCAAAACGAAGCGAACTCAAAGAACGTGATCAAGACCTGGTCACGTCGCTCGATGATTGTTCCAGCAATGCTGGGTCACACCATCGCGGTTCACGATGGCCGTAAGCACATCCCAGTTTTCATCAGCGAGACCATGGTTGGTCACAAGCTTGGTGAATTCGCACCTACCCGCACCTTCCGTGGTCACGTGAAGGACGACAAGAAGGGTCGCAGGAAGTAATCATGGAAGCTACCGCTAAATTACGCAGTGTTCGTATCACTCCGCAGAAGGCACGTCGTGTTGTTAACCTAATCCGTGGCAAGAGCGCTGAAGAAGCACTTGCTCTGATGAAGTTTGCTCCACAGGCTGCAGCTGAGCCAGTGAACAAGTTGATCGCATCTGCTGTTGCTAACGCAAGAGTTAAAGCTGATGCAGCTAACGTTCGTTTTGATGAGGGCGACCTAATCATTTCAGCAGCATTCGTTGACGAAGGAGCGACAATGAAGAGATTCATGCCTCGTGCTCAGGGTCGTTCAGCTCAAATCTTGAAGCGCACAAGCCACATCACAGTTGTCGTTTCAACTCCAGACGAAATCATCGCCAAGGCGAGTGCACAGAAGGCGAGGAACAAGTAATGGGTCAGAAAGTAAATCCATACGGTTTCCGACTAGGAATCACAACAGACCACCGTTCACGTTGGTTCTCTGATTCAACCAAACTAGGTCAGCGTTACAAGGACTATGTTGCTGAAGATATTCGTATCCGTCTTCTTCTAACAGATCGTCTAGACCGTGCAGGTGTTTCACACATCGAGATCGAGCGTACTCGTGACCGTGTTCGTGTTGACATTCACACTGCTCGTCCAGGTCTTGTTATTGGACGTCGTGGTCAGGAAGCTGAAGCTATCCGCACCGATCTAGAGAAGCTAACCAAGAAGCAGATCCAGCTAAACATCCTTGAGGTTAAAAACCCAGAGATGGATGCGCAGTTGGTAGCCCAGGGTATTGCAGAACAGCTAGCAGCTCGTGTTGCTTTCCGTCGTGCAATGCGTAAGGGTATGCAGGGTGCTGAGCGTCAGGGTGCTAAGGGTATCCGTGTTCAGTGTTCAGGTCGTCTAGGTGGAGCAGAAATGAGCCGCTCAGAGTTCTACCGTCAAGGTCGAGTCCCACTACACACTCTTCGTGCCAACATCGATTACGGCTTCTACGAAGCTAAGACCACTTTCGGTCGTATCGGTGTGAAGGTATGGATCTACAAGGGTGACATCACCAACAAGGAGCTAGCTATCGAGCAGGCAAATGCAAAGCCAGTTCGTAGCGAACGCGAAGGCCGTGGCCGTCGTCCAGCAGAAAGCGCAAAGGCATAATCATGTTGATTCCTCGTAAAGTTAAGCACCGTAAGCAACACCACCCAAAGCGTAGTGGTGCAGCTACTGGTGGTACAAAGGTCTCATTCGGCGAGTGGGGTATCCAGGCAATTACTCCTGCATACGTAACCAACCGTCAGATTGAATCTGCTCGTATTGCTATGACCCGTCACATCAAGCGTGGTGGAAAGGTTTGGATCAACATATTCCCAGACCGTCCACTAACCAAGAAGCCTGCGGAAACTCGTATGGGTTCCGGTAAGGGTTCACCTGAGTGGTGGATTGCAAACGTCAAGCCAGGACGTGTGATGTTCGAACTAGCTGGTGTTAGCGAAGAAGTTGCTCGCGAGGCACTAACTCGTGCAATTCACAAGCTTCCACTAAAAGCCCGCATCATCAAGCGCGAAGAAGGTGACGCATAATGACTATCGGTTCAAAGAATCTAACTCCAGCGGATCTAGACATCATCGAAGATTCAGTATTGGTAGAAGAACTAAAGAAGGCTAAGGAAGAACTTTTCAACCTACGCTTTCAGTCAGCTACTGGACAGCTAGAAAGCCACGGACGCATCAAGGCAGTAAAGCGCGACATCGCTCGTATCTTCACTGTTATGCGTGAGCGTGAACTAGGTATCCGTGCTGTTGTAGCTGCACCTGCAGCTGCTGAGAAGCCAGCTAAGGCTGCAAAGGCTAAGTCGGCTGCACCGGCTGCAGAAACTGAGGAGGCATAACCATGGCTGAAGTTACAGAAACTCTAGATCGCGGAGATCGCAAGTCACGTCGTGGCTATGTTGTCAGCGACAAGATGAACAAGACCATCGTTGTTGAGGTAGAAGACCGCGTAAAGCACCCGCTTTACGGAAAAGTTATTCGCCGCACCACCAAGATCAAAGCTCACGATGAAGGCAACACTGCTGGAATTGGTGACCTAGTTGTCATTCACGAGACTCGACCATTGTCGGCAACCAAGCGTTGGCGTCTAGTCGAGATCGTCGAGAAGGCCAAGTAATAGGAGATATGGAATGTTACAACAAGAATCGAGAATGAAGGTTGCCGATAACACCGGTGCCAAAGAACTTCTTGCTATCCGTATCCTCGGTGGCTCAGGTCGTCGTTACGCAAGTATCGGTGATGTCGTCGTTGCAACTGTTAAGGATGCAATTCCTGGTGGCAGCGTAAAGAAGGGTGACGTCGTAAAGGCAGTTATCGTTCGCACAAAGAAGGAAGTCCGTCGTCAAGACGGTTCATACATCAAGTTTGACGAGAACGCAGCTGTGATCATCAAGAAGGACGGCGAACCTCAGGGTACACGTATCTTTGGTCCAGTTGGTCGTGAGCTTCGTGACAAGAAGTTCATGAAGATCATCTCGTTAGCACCGGAGGTAATTTAATCATGCCAAGCATAAAAAAGGGTGACACAGTAATTCTTATTACTGGTAAAACTCAGGCACGTGGTGGCGACCGCGGCAAGACCGGAACTGTTTTGTCAATTGACAAAGAGAAGAACCGCGTCATTGTCGATGGCCTAAACCTAGTCAAGAAGCACGTTCGCAAGACTGAAACCGAAAAGGGTGTATCAGACGGCGGCATCATAACTGAGCCAGCTCCGATCCACATTTCAAACGTTGCACTAGTTGACCCAACCACCAAGAAGGCAACACGTATTGGTACAAAGGTTGAGACAGTAACCACCAACGGCAAGAGCAAGATCGTAAGAACTCGCATTGCTAAGAGCTCAGGTAAGGAAATCTAATGACTGACGTAAAGATTCAGCCACGCCTAAAGACTCGCTACAAGAGCGAGATCAAGGGTGAACTACAGAGCATGTTTGGTTTCACCAACGTTCACCAGGTTCCAGCTCTAACAAAGATTGTTGTGAACATGGGTGTCGGTGAAGCGTCTAAGGACGGCAAGCTAATCGAGTTCGCAGTTAAAGATCTAACTGCTATCACTGGTCAGAAGCCTCAGGTTAACTTGGCTCGCAAGTCAATTGCGCAGTTCAAGCTTCGTGAAGGTCAGCCAATCGGTGCACACGTTACTTTGCGTGGAGACAGAATGTGGGAGTTCCTAGACAGACTTCTATCTCTATCTCTTCCTCGTATCCGTGACTTCCGTGGTCTATCAGACAAGCAGTTCGATGGTAAGGGCAACTACACCTTCGGTCTAACTGAGCAGACTATGTTCCACGAAATCAACCAGGACAACGTTGACCGCCCACGTGGTATGGACATCACCCTGGTAACAACAGCTTCAAATGATGCAGAAGGCCGTGCGCTGCTTACAGCTCTGGGCTTCCCATTCAAAACTGCAGAGAACCACTAACTACTAATTGGACAGGTCTGATTACTCGTAAAGTTTTCAGAAACCGACAAAGAAGGAAACAAACAATATGACAATGACAGACCCGGTAGCAGATTTCCTGACCCGGCTGCGCAATGCCAACTCAGCGTTCCACGAGGAGATTAACTTGCCTTACAGCAAGCTAAAGGCAAACATCGCAGAGATCTTGAAGGCAGAGGGCTACATCGCTGCAATCACTATCACCGATGCAGAAGTTGGCAAGAACCTAAACGTTGAACTGAAGTACGGTCCTAACCGTGAGCGTTCAATCTCAGGAATCAAGAGAGTTTCAAAGCCTGGCTTGCGTGTATACGCAAAGTCAACTGAGATCCCTCGCGTTCTTGGTGGCCTAGGTATTGCAATTCTTTCGACTTCGTCAGGGCTACTAACTGACCGTCAAGCAACCAAGAAAGGAGTAGGCGGAGAAGTAATCGCCTACGTTTGGTAAGCAGACATGTCACGTATTGGAAAGATGCCTATTTCAGTTCCAGCTGGAGTTGAAGTAAAGATTGATGGTCAGGTTGTTGAAGTAAAGGGTCCTAAGGGAACTCTTACTCACACTGTTCCTGCACCTATCACAATTGTTTTTGAAGACGGTACTATCACCGTTACCCGTCCTGATGATGAGCGTAACTCTCGTTCACTTCACGGTCTAACCAGAACTCTTATCGCTAACAACATTGAAGGCGTAACAAAGGGTTTCACCAAGGGTCTTGAGATCGTTGGAACTGGTTACCGCGTTACAGCTAAGGGATCAGGAATTGAATTCGCACTTGGTTACTCACACCCAATCATGGTTGAGCCTCCAGTTGGAATCACATTCCAGATTGAAGGAAACACCAAGATCACTGTTTCTGGAATCGACAAGCAAGCTGTTGGTGAAGTTGCTGCCAACCTAAGAAAGCTTCGCAAGCCAGAGCCATACAAGGGCAAGGGTGTTCGTTACGCAGGCGAAGTTGTTCGTCGCAAGGCCGGAAAGGCAGGTAAGTAATCATGGGACTAACTCCAAAGACTCGCGGTAAGAGCAAATCTGCCGCTCGTGGTCGCCGTCACCTACGTCTTCGTAAGAAGATTGAGGGAACAGCTACCCGTCCACGTCTAGTGGTAACTCGTTCAGCTCGTCACGTATTCGTTCAGATTGTTGATGATGCTCAGGGTCACACCCTGGTTTCAGCTTCAACAATGGAAGCGGATCTACGTAAGTCATCTGACGACAAGTCAGCTAAGTCAAAGGCCGTAGGTCTTCTACTAGCACAGCGTGCCAAGGCAGCTGGAATCTCTGAGGTCGTATTCGACCGCGGTGGTAACAGATATGCAGGACGTGTTGCAGCTATTGCTGATGGTGCACGTGAAGGTGGGTTGGTTCTGTGAGTAACGAAAACAAGGAGCAAGATTTGTCTACTGAGCAAGAAACTGCAGTTGCAGTTGAAAGCACGACGGCCTCAGCACCAGCAGCTGACACTAACGAGCGCGATGCTCGTCGTGGCAGCCGTGAGCGCGCACCTCGTGGTGAGCGTCGCGACCGTGAAGAAACCAAGAGCCAGTTCCTAGAGCGCGTTGTAACAATCAACCGAGTATCTAAGGTGGTCCAGGGTGGTCGTCGTTTCTCATTCACAGCACTAGTTGTTGTTGGTGACGGTAACGGAACCGTTGGTGTTGGATACGGTAAGGCTAAGGAAGTTCCAGCAGCTATTGCTAAGGGTGTTGAAGAAGCTAAGAAGAGTTTCTTCCGCGTTCCACGCATCGGCGGAACTATTCCTCACCCAGTTCAAGGCGAAGCAGCAGCTGGTGTTGTATTGCTTCGTCCTGCATCTGCGGGTACTGGTGTTATCGCCGGTGGTCCTGTTCGTGCAGTTCTAGAGTGTGCGGGTGTTAACGATGTTCTTTCAAAGTCATTGGGATCAGCGAACACCATCAACATTGTCCATGCGACAGTCGCAGCATTGAAGAAGCTTGAAGAGCCTTCAGCAGTTGCAGCTCGTCGTGGTCTAACGCTTGAAGAAGTTGCACCTAAGGGTCTACTTCGTGCTCAAGCCGCAGCTAAAGAAGCAGCAAAGGCAGGTGCCTAAAATGGCAGCACGTCTAAAAGTGACCCAGGTTAAAAGCGGTGTTGGCAACAGCCAACGTCAGCGTGACTCACTTCGTACATTAGGTCTGAAGCGTATCGGCGACATTATTGTCAAAGACGACAGCCTAGTAGTTCGTGGTTTGGTTCGTGCTGTTGCGCACTTAGTAAAGGTTGAGGAGATCAACTAATGAGCGAAGAAAACAAGAACGTCGAAGGTGCAGCAAAGCCTGCAGCTAAGAAGCCAGCGGCTGCAAAGCCTGCTGCAGCTAAACCAGCTGCCGCTAAGCCTGCTGCTGCGAAGAAGCCTGCTGCTGAAAAGGTAGAAGCTACTGAGAAGCCAGCTGCTGCGAAAAAGACTGTTGCTAAGAAGCCTGCTCTGGTGCAGGAGAAGAGCAACCTTCTAAAGCTGCACCACTTGCGTCCAGCTCCTGGTTCAAAGAAAGACCGCACTCGTGTTGGTCGTGGTGAAGGATCTAAGGGTAAAACCTCTGGTCGTGGTACCAAGGGAACCAAGGCTCGTTACCAGGTTCGTCCAGGCTTCGAAGGTGGTGGTGTTCGTCTAGTAATGAGAACCCCTAAGCTTCGTGGTTTCAAGAACCCATTCCGCGTGGAGTACCAGGTTGTAAACCTAGAGACTCTAGTTGAGCTTTACCCTCAGGGTGGCGAAGTGACTGTAGCGTCTCTAGTTGCTAAGGGTGCAGTTCGTAAGAACGAGAAGGTCAAGGTACTAGGCCAAGGAGAACTTAGCCTTAAACTTGACGTCAAGGTTGACAAAGTATCTGAGTCTGCAAAGGCAAAGATTGTTGCTGCCGGCGGAACTGTAACCGAGTAATTTACCTAACCGGTATTTAGCCACAGGAGACAAATATGTTTAGTGCGATCAAGAGAGCTTTTAGTACTCCAGATTTGCGCAACAAGCTTATGTTCACGCTTGCTGTAGTTGCCATCTATCGTTTGGGATCTTTCATCCCAGCGCCATTTGTTAACTACGGTAACGTGCAGCAGTGTTTGAACAGCGGTAGTTCCAGCACAAACGGTATTTACGAGCTTGTTAACCTATTCTCCGGTGGAGCTTTGCTTCAGCTATCTATCTTTGCTCTGGGAATCATGCCTTACATTACGGCTTCGATTATTACCCAGTTGCTTCGAGTTGTTATTCCTCGCTTCGAGACTCTCTATAAAGAAGGTCAAGCAGGTCAGGCAAAGCTAACTCAGTACACCCGTTATCTAACTATTGGCCTTGGTCTTCTCCAGTCAACAACTTTGATTTCAGTTGCACGCTCAGGTGGGCTATTCGGCAATGATTGCCCGAACATTCTCAGCAACCAGCAGTGGTGGGCTATCTCACTAATGGTTATCACAATGACCGCCGGCACAGGTGTAATCATGTGGCTTGCTGAAATGGTGACTGACCGCGGTATCGGTAACGGTATGTCTCTATTGATCTTCGCTTCTGTTGCTGCTGGATTCCCTGCAAGCCTTGGACAGATTGCGGCAGAGCGTAACATCGAAACATTGCTAGCTGTTATTGCTATCGGTGTTGTGATCGTTCTTCTAGTTATCTTGGTTGAGCAGTCTCAGAGAAGAATTCCTGTGCAGTATGCAAAGCGCATGGTTGGTAAGAGAACTTACGGTGGACAGGCTACATACCTTCCTATCAAGGTGAACCAGGCCGGTGTTGTCCCAGTTATCTTCGCATCAAGCTTGCTATACCTACCTGGTTTGATCTCTCAATTCGCGAAGCCTGCAGACGGAAAGCTTCCCGAGCCATGGGTTCTCTGGATTGACGCTAACCTAACCCAGGGTGACCAGCCGCTATATATGGTTATGTACTTCCTGATGATTATTGCTTTCACATACTTCTATGTATCAATCACCTTCAATCCTGAAGAAGTAAGCGAGAACATGAAGTCCTACGGAGGCTTCATCCCAGGTATCCGTGCAGGACGTCCAACAACTGAGTACCTTGAGTATGTTCTAAGCAGAATTACTTTGCCTGGAGCTATCTACCTAGGTCAGTTGCTTTGATTCCATTGGTAGCTCTAACACTTCTAAACGCCAACCAGAACTTCCCATTCGGTGGTACTTCGATTTTGATCATCGTCGGTGTTGGTCTTGAGACTGTGAAGCAGATCAGTGCTCAGATGCAGCAACGAAACTACGAAGGTCTTCTGAAATGAGCCGGTTTCTCTTGATCGGCCCTCCGGGTGCCGGCAAGGGAACACAGGCTGCTCTGTTAGCTAACGCATACAGCATCCCTGCCATTTCAACAGGTGACATTTTCAGAGCTAACGTCAAAAACGAAACAGAACTTGGCTTGAAAGTTAAGTCGATTATGGATCGTGGCGAATACGTTCCTGACTCTCTAACGAATGAACTAATCAGAGACCGTCTTTCACAAGCGGATGCTGAAGCTGGTTTTCTTCTAGATGGTTACCCAAGAACTAATGATCAGGTAAATGAACTTGATGACATTCTTGTTTCACAACACAGAATCCTAGATGCTGTGATTCTGCTAGTTGCTGACACAGATGAACTAGTTCGTCGTTTACTAAAGCGTGCTCAAGAACAGGGCAGAGCAGATGACACCGAAGATGTTATTCGACACCGTCAGAATGTTTACCTAGAGCAGACCCAACCGCTAATCGAAATCTATTCAGCTAGAGATCTAGTTGTTGAGATTGATGGTTTAGGTCAGGTTGGCGAAGTAACTGAAAGAATTCTCAACGCACTTACTGCTCGTGGCCTAAGCCCAGCACTTTAGAGGTAAAGACATGGCACGCGAGCGAATAACGCTTAAATCAAATGCGGACATTGTCCTAATGCGTGAAGCAGGACTAATTACAGCTGCTGCTCTAAAGGCAGTTCGAGATGCAATTGCTCCTGGAATATCTACCCTTGAACTTGATGCAATTGCGGAGTCAACCATTGTTTCTATGGGGGCTAAGTCCAATTTCAAGCTGGTACCAGGCTATAAGCACACCATTTGCTCGTCAGTTAATGATGAAGTTGTGCACGGAATCCCTTCAAAGGACAAGATTCTTGCTCCAGGGGACATTATTTCTGTGGATTGTGGAGCTGTTACCCCAGCTGGCTGGAACGGAGATGCTGCTTTCAGCTTGGTTGTTCCAGGCGGAGATCCAGAGCTTATGGCTCAAAGACAGCTGATTAGTGATGCTTGTGAGGGTTCACTTTGGGCTGGAATAGCTGCATTTGCAGGGGCTAAACGCCTAAATGAGGTTGGCCGAGCAGTTGAAAAGAGCATTAAAGCTGCTGGTAGGTACGGAATCCTTCAGGATTACATAGGTCACGGGGTTGGCCGCTCAATGCATGAAGATCCAGCTGTTTTCAACTACCAAACCCGCGATTTAGGGCCAGTTATTGAGCCTGGGCTGGTTATTGCTATTGAGCCAATGATTACCGCAGGTGGGCAGGCAGTCAAGATATTGGCTGATGAATGGACAGTTTCAAGCAAAGATGGTTCAGATTCAAGCCATTGGGAGCACACTGTGGCCCGTCACAGCGGGGGAATCTGGGTTCTAACCGCCGAAGACGGTGGGGTAGCTGGTTTGGCTAAATATGGGATAACCCCAGTTCCATTGGAATCTTAACTACCATTATTTCCTTAAATGTCCTAGGATTGAGTCTTGGTGTTTCGGCACGTAAAAATCCCTTTTTTAAGTCGGTCTTTTTGCGTGTGTTTGAGGCAGCAAAAGAATAAAGATAAGTGAGTTTATGGCCAACAAAGACGGCGTCATCGAGATCGAAGGCACAGTTTACGAGGCTCTTCCGAACGCGATGTTCAGAGTTGAGTTGACTAACGGGCACAAGGTTTTAGCGCACATCTCAGGAAAAATGCGTCAGCATTACATCAAGATTTTGCCTGAAGATCGCGTGATTGTTGAGCTTTCAACCTACGACCTAAATCGTGGGCGAATCATTTATCGATACAAGTAAATCGGTTTTGTAAAAAACCACGAACAGAAATAAAGAGACATGAAGGTTAACCCAAGCGTTAAAAAGATTTGCGACAAGTGTAAAGTCATTCGTCGCCATGGTCGCGTCATGATCATCTGCGAAAACCCACGCCACAAACAGCGCCAGGGCTAGGCACTTTAGATTTGCAACAGCTCACCTCGGTGAGTACAACTAAATAAAAAAACAAGGCAGTGTTCAAGATTTATATCTGGCACCTCTCGGAAAGGCGAGAGCCTGAATTAATTCAGGACAACACTGCTGCAGACCTTTCATAACAAACAGGAGAAATCCAATGGCACGTATTGCCGGAGTCGATATTCCACGCGACAAGCGCGTTGAAATCGCCCTAACCTACATCTATGGAATCGGACCAACACGCAGCGTGAAGGTACTAACCGATGTAAACATCGATAAAAACATCCGAGTAAAAGATCTAACTGATGACCAGTTAGTTGCTATTCGTGATTACCTAGACGGAAACTACAAACTCGAAGGTGATCTACGTCGTGATGTTGCAGCTGATATTCGCCGCAAGGTTGAGATTGGTTCATACGAAGGTATTCGTCACCGTAAGGGACTACCTGTTCGTGGTCAGCGTACCAAAACTAACGCTCGTACTCGTAAGGGTCCAAAGCGCACCGTAGCCGGCAAGAAGAAAGTAGCGCGTTAGTAGCCCGCCGGCTCTTCGCGACTAATAAGGATTCAGGAGAAAACTCATGGCAGCACCTAAGACCAAAGCAGCAGGCTCAGCCCGCAAGCCACGTCGTAAAGAAAAGAAGAACGTTACCCACGGTCAGGCTCACATCAAGAGCACCTTTAACAACACCATCGTCTCAATCACTGACGACACCGGTGCTGTTATCTCATGGTCATCATCAGGTGATGTTGGCTTCAAGGGTTCACGTAAGTCAACTCCATTCGCCGCACAGATGGCAGCGGAAGCTGCAGCTCGTAAGGCTCAGGAGCACGGTTTGAAGAAGGTAGACGTTTTCGTAAAGGGCCCAGGCTCTGGTCGTGAAACAGCTATCCGTTCACTTCAAGCAGCAGGTCTAGAAGTTGGATCAATCTCAGATGTGACCCCACAGGCTCACAACGGATGCCGTCCACCAAAGATCCGTCGTATCTAGTTTTATAGTTTCTTCTTTTGAAGAGACGAACAGTTTCAAGATCCAAATAATTTAATACAGCTGTTTAGTGGCCACTGAATAGCAAACCCAACAAAAGAGATATCAAATAGCGGATGTCTCAGTGAAAGGAACCAACGTGCTAATTGCACAGACTCCAGTTCTTAACGAAGAAATTGACAACAATTTCCCGAACCGCTCACGCTTCACCCTAGATCCACTAGAGCCTGGTTTTGGATACACCCTAGGTAACTCACTTCGTCGTACCCTGCTTTCATCTATTCCAGGTGCAGCAGTAACAAGCATCAAGATCGAAGGCATCAGCCACGAATTCGGTCCTATCGATGGTGTTAAGGAAGACGTAACTGAGCTGATCCTAAACATCAAGGACCTAGTTGTTTCATCTGAAGCAGGCGCTCCAGTTGTACTAGAACTTAAGAAGGGCGTTGGAGTAGCAACTGCTGCAGACATCGTTACCAACGAGAGCGTAACTATTCACAACCCAGAGCTAGTTCTAGCAACTGTTACCAAGGGCTCACTACACATGTGGTTGACCATTGAAGCAGGTCGTGGATACGTTCAGGCATCTCAGAACCGTCAGCCAGACATGGCTAACAACTCAATCATTCCGGTTGACTCAATCTATTCACCAGTTCTAAAGGTGTCATACCGCGTTGAGGCAACTCGTGCGGGTGAGTTCACCAACTTCGACAAGCTAATTGTTGATGTTGAGACCAAGCCATCTATTTC
The DNA here is from genome assembly GCA_041177045.1 of Actinomycetota bacterium. Lineage (GTDB taxonomy): Bacteria > Actinomycetota > Actinomycetes > Actinomycetales > Microbacteriaceae > Rhodoluna. The sequence goes on from JBEDBW010000003.1 coordinate 12,906, forward strand.
TCCACGTGAAGCAATTGCTTCTGCTGGTATCACTTTGGTTAACCTATTCGGTCTAGCAGCTGCTCTAGATGAAAACGCAGAAGGTATTGACCTTCCAGTTTCAGCTGTTGCAGTTGACCTACCACCAGCACTAGCTAAGCCAATTGAAGAACTAGATCTAACAGTTCGTTCATACAACTGCCTAAAGCGTGAAGGCATCAACACTGTGAACGAGCTAATCAACCTAACTGAAGATCAGTTGATGAACATTCGTAACTTCGGAATGAAGTCAGTTGATGAAGTACGCGACAAGCTAACTTCAATGGGACTACGTTTCCGTGATTCAGTACCAGGTTTTGATGCTGCATATTTCAGCGCAAACTTCGATGAGGATGACCAGGCTTAGTCCTGGCTCTAGATAAGTAATAGGAGAAACAAATGCCACGTCCAACTAAAGGCCCTCGCCTCGGAGGCGGTCCTGCTCACGAACGTTTGATGCTAAACAACTTGGCTTCATCACTGTTCATCCACAAGGCGATCACTACTACTCAGACCAAGGCAAAGCGTATGCAGCCTGTTGCTGAGAAGCTAGTATCACTTGCTAAGCGCGGAGACCTGCACGCACGTCGTCAGACAATGGCTGACATCACTGACAAGAACGTTGTTCACGAGCTATTCGCTAACATCGCTCCTCTAGTTCAGGACCGTAACGGTGGTTACACAAGAATCACAAAGCTAGGTTTCCGTAAGGGCGACAACGCTCCTATGGCACTTATCGAACTAGTTCTTGAGCCAGTTGTTGCTAAGCCTGCAAGAGCTAAGGCAAAGGTAGCTAACGCTGTCAAGGCAACTGCAGCTGCAGTTGTTGCTGAAGAAGTTGTTGAAGAAGTAGCAGCAGAGTTGTAGCAGAAGCTGCAGTTGAAGAAGTTGTAGAAGCTCCAGCAGAAGTTGTTGCTGAAGAAGTTGTAGCAGAAGCTCCAGTTGAAGAAGTTGTTGAAGCAGCAGCTGAAGAAGCTGAAGTTGCAGAAGCCCAGTTGGTTGACGGCTTGATTCGTTATCGGCTGGATCTTGCCTACGATGGCACAGATTTCGCTGGTTGGGCTAAGCAGCCCAAACTAAGAACAGTTCATGGCGAACTCATGAAAGCCCTGATTACTATCTTTGGGCCAACCAAGAATGACTTTTCGCTAAGAGTGGCTGGTAGAACCGATGCGGGAGTCCATGCTGAACACCAAGTTGTTCATCTAGATCTATCTCCAGCCCAAATCAAAAGACTTGGTCGTTCAAACGACCTAAAGATGAAGCTGAACGCGATTTTGCCAACGGATATCAGAGTCAGTAACGCAGCTGTTGCTCCAAAGCACTTTCATGCCAGATATGGGGCTACCCACCGTAAATACCGCTACACAATTGCCGATGCCACTAGTGGCTGGAATCCCTTGAAGGCTAGATTCAACCTTTGGATCAAATATCCTTTGGATTTAGAGGCTATGCAGGAAGCCAGTAAAGAGTTCCTGGGGCTTCATGACTTCGCTGCTTTTAGTAAGCCAATGCCTCATGGCACAACAATTAGGCTCTTGAGGTCTATTTCGGTCAAAAGAAACAAGGCTTTAGGGGGAGTAGTCGAAATTGAGCTCCTAGCCGATGCTTTTGCTCACAATATGGTCAGATCTATCGTTGGAGCCCTAATCAAGGCTGGGGCTGGCAGGACAACAGCGGCTGATATAGCCAAAGCCCTGAAGTCTAAGTCCAGAATTGGGCATAACTACAAGGTTGTTACTCCTGAAGGGTTGAGCCTCATAGAGGTCGGATATCCAGCAAATAAGGACCTAGAAGCCCAGGTCACGATGACCCAGCACACTAGATCCTTAGAAGATGATTAGGTGAATTCCCCTAAATCTTCGGGTTGCATATGTATCTAGTTTCGGGCTAAACTTAGGCTTCGTGCCTGAAACCATTTGGTTTAGCACATGTTGATGAATTACTGATTCATCGCCAATCCGATAAGAAATAGAAGGCAATTTCGTGCGTACTTATTCACCGAAAGCTCATGAGCTTCAGAACGACTGGCTAGTTATCGATGCCACCGACGTGGTTCTAGGTCGTTTGGCCGCAACTGCAGCTGCGTTACTACGTGGCAAGCACAAGGCAACTTTTGCTCCTCACATGGACAACGGAGACTTTGTTGTAATCATCAACGCAGAGAAGGTAGCACTTACCGGATCTAAGTTGCAGAAGAAGAACGCATACCGTCACTCTGGTTACCCAGGTGGTCTAACTGCAACTACTTATGCAGAACTTTTGGAGAAGTCACCAGAGAAGGCTGTTGAGAAGGCAATCCGCGGAATGCTTCCTAAGAACACTCTTGGTCGTGACCAGCTTTCAAAGCTTAAGGTTTACCGCGGTGCAGAGCACCCACACGTAGCACAGGCTCCAAAGCCTTACACAATTGGTCAGGTAGCGCAGTAAGCGCTTAGAAGGAAAGACAACAAATGCCAACTAAGAAAGCTGAAGCTGCAGAAACTGCTGCACCAGAGAGCTACACCACAGAGACTCCAGCAGTTGCTGAAGTAAAGACTGCAAAGTCACGTGGTCCACTAACTGTTCCAGGTGCAGGTCTAGGTCGCCGTAAGGAAGCCGTTGCACGTGTTCGCATTAAGCCAGGTACCGGTGTTATCAAGATCAACGGTCGCGACTTGGCAGAATACTTCCCAAACAAGTTGCACCAGCAACTAGTTACAGACCCTTTCAAGGTTCTAGGTCTAACTGACTCATACGATGTGACTGCACGTATCCAGGGTGGTGGCGTTGCTGGTCAAGCAGGTGCTCTCCGTCTAGGTATTGCTCGTTCACTAAATGAGATCGACCGCGACAACAACCGTCCAGCTCTAAAGAAGGCTGGATTCCTAAGCCGTGACGCACGTGTTATCGAGCGTAAGAAGGCTGGTCTCAAGAAGGCACGTAAGGCGTCTCAGTTCTCTAAGCGTTAACTCGCTTCGAGCAACTGCTCGTTTATTCTTAAACCATGGCTCGCCTATTTGGTACCGATGGTGTTCGTGGAGTTGCGAATCGCGACCTCACCGTTGCTCTATCCCTTTCACTAGCTCAAGCTGCTGCATCCGTTTTGGGTGAACAGGCAAGAAGTGAAGGTAGAAGGCCAATCGCTGTCATCGGACGCGATCCAAGAATCTCTGGCGAATACTTAGCTGCTGCTGTTGCAGCTGGTCTTGCATCTTCCGGCGTTGATGTATTTGATGCAGGTGTTGTTCCAACACCAGCTACCGCTTTCCTAACTGCAGACATCAAAGCAGATTTCGGTGTGATGATTTCTGCTTCACATAACCCAGCTCCAGATAATGGAATTAAGTTCTTCGCATCCGGTGGACACAAACTTGCTGATGAAGTTGAAGACCAAATAGAAGCAGCGCTTTCTAAACCTTTCCTTTCGCCACTAGGTGCAGGCATTGGTCGCGTGCAAAGATTTGCTGATGCAGAAGACAGATATATGGTTCATCTTCTGGGTGCAATTTCTAATTCTCTTGAAGGACTAAAGATTGTTATTGACTGTGCTCATGGTGCAGCCTCTGCTATCTCACCGCAGGTCTTTGCTGATTCAGGTGCTGAAGTAATTGTTATTGGTAATGATCCTGATGGCCTAAACATCAATGCAGGCTTTGGTTCTACCAGCATGAGTGCTCTTCAGGCTGCAGTTCTAGAACACAATGCAGACATGGGCTTTGCTCATGATGGTGATGCTGACAGGGCACTTGCTGTTGATGCTAATGGTGCAATCGTTGATGGCGATCAACTAATGGCAATCCTGGCTTTGGCTTTGAAAGCTAAGGGAGAGCTTGCTCGCAACACATTGGTTGCAACTGTTATGAGCAACCTAGGTCTTCGTATTGCCATGAAAGATGCTGGCATCGACATGATTGAAACCAAGGTTGGTGACAGATACGTCTTAGAACAAATTCGCGAAGGTGGCTTCACTCTAGGTGGCGAGCAGTCTGGACACATTATCTTTAGCCGCTTTGCAACAACCGGTGATGGAATCCTCACAGGCCTCATGATTGCCTCTGAAGTAAAGAGAACGGGCAAGTCCCTCCAGGAACTAGCAGCACAAATGAAGACTTATCCTCAGGTGCTAATCAACATCAAGGGTGTTGATAAGAGCAGAGTTGATTCGGATAAAGGCTTACAGGAGATTATTAGAGAAGCTGAAGCAGAGCTAGCTGACACAGGACGTGTATTGCTTAGAGCCTCAGGAACTGAGAACCTAGTTCGCGTAATGGTTGAAGCTGCCGATGAGGGAACTGCTCATTCCTGGGCTGACCGTATTGCTCGTGTGGTGGAGAAGAACTTAGCTATCTAAGTTAGATCTTTCTAAGCAGAACTCTTTCAACTCTGTGTTTTTCACCTTTTTGTAACACCAAAGTTGCTCTTGATTTAGTCGAGATTATATTCTCCATCAGGTTAGTCAAGTTGATTGTTCGCCATATTTCCTTGGCTCTATCCAAAGCAATGGTTTCATCCATCTCTGCATAGCGGTGGAAGTATGAAGCAGGATCCCTAAAAGCTGATTCCCTTAGAGCTTGGAATCTATCTAGGTACCAAGATTCAATTTCTTCAGTTGGAGCATCAACATAAATCTTGAAATCAAAGTAATCGCTAAGAGCTACTTCTTGACCTAGAGCAGGTGGCTGCAAAACATTTAGACCTTCAATGATGACAACATCAGGAGAGGAGACAACAATGTTTTCACCTGGAACAATGTCGTAGGTGAGGTGAGAGTAAAGAGGCGCTGATACTTCATCTTGACCAGATTTAATATCTGCCACAAACTTCAACAAAGCTAAACGATCGTAGGATTCAGGGAATCCTTTTCTTTCCATAAGACCACGTTGTTCGAGAACTGAGTTCGGGTGGAGAAAACCATCTGTAGTGACAAGTGCAACTGTTGGAGTTGATGGCCATCTACTAAGTAGTTCTTTTAGAAGTCTTGAAACTGTTGACTTGCCTACTGCAACTGATCCAGCCACTCCAATAATGAATGGAATTCGCTTATTGGTTCTATTTAGGAAAGCATCAGATGCGGCATGTAACTCTTGAGTCTGGGTCACATATAAGTTGAGCAGTTGGCTAAGCGGAAGATAAATGTCTGAAACTTCAGCCATATCTAGGAAATCTCCCAAACCTCTGATCTTTTCAATCTCTGCTTCAGTTAGGGGAGATGTTGAGCTTTTAGCTAATTCAGCCCATTGATTACGGGATATCTCATCAAAAGGGGAAACTGGTGCCTCATCTGAGGTACTACCAATGGGTAAGCCAGTCACATAAGCCATTCTGCCTTAAACTAGAGGCATGTGTGGAATCGTCGGCTATGTGGGACCTAAGTCAACCGTTGATGTCCTCCTAGGCGGGCTAAAGCGCCTTGAATACCGTGGCTATGACAGTGCCGGTGTTTCAGTTATCAATGAGTCAGGTGTTCTAGAAACTCGTAAGAGGGCTGGCAAGCTCGGGATTCTGGTTGAAGATATCAAGGAACACCCTCTAGGTCAATCGCACATCGGTATCGGGCATACCCGATGGGCTACCCATGGTGCTCCAACAGATGGCAATGCTCACCCTCACCTTGGTGGAACTAACTACAAGCTGAGCCTGATCCATAATGGAATCATTGAAAACTTTGCAGAACTAAAAGCTGAGCTTTTGGCTCAAGGAACAGTCTTTACTAGTGAGACTGATTCAGAGGTGGCCGCCCACCTAGTCGCCACAGAATATGCCCACTCAGGCAATTTCCTTGAAAGCTTCAGAACGGTAGTTAAAAGACTTCACGGAGCATTCACTATTTTGGTTATCCATCAGGATGAGCCAGGGGTAGTCCTAGCCGCAAGAAGAAATGCCCCTCTAGTTATTGGTTTGGGCGATGGCGAGAACTTCCTAGGTAGTGATGTTGCGGCTTTCGTTGAACACACTAAGCGAGCAATTGCAGTTGGCCAGGATGAGATTGTAATTCTCAAGGCAGACAGCGTTTCAATAGAAAACTTTGAAGGTCAGAAAGTTACTGAAGAAGAGTTCACTGTTGACTGGGATGCCAGTGCAGCTAGCAAGGGTGGCTGGTCTTCTTTCATGGCTAAAGAGATTGCTGATCAGCCTCAAGCTGTTGGCGATACTTTGATGGCTCGAGTTTCTAGCGATGGTGTTGTAAAGCTCAAAGAACTTGATGGGATAGCAGAACTTATTCCAAACATCGACCGAATCATCATGATTGCTTGCGGCACTGCAGCTTATGCATCAGAGGTTGGTAAGTATGCAATTGAAGCTTGGGCCAAGATACCTGTAAGCGTAGAACTTTCACACGAGTTTAGATATCGTCAACCTATTCTGACCAAGAACACTTTGGTTGTTGCAGTTAGCCAGTCTGGTGAAACTATGGACACTCTGATGGCCACTCGTTATGCCAAAGAAGCAGGAGCTGCCGGACCTGAAGTAGCAGTTGCTTCAACTAAAGCCTTCACAGCACAGATCACAGCCATCTATCTTCTTGGTCTTCACCTGGCAACAGTGCAAGGGACACATCCAAAGGATGAACTTGAAGAGATTGGCCGTGAACTCCTAAAAGTTCCTGGCGACATTTCAGATGTTCTTGCCGATATGGATCAGACACGTGTCATTGCTAAGAAGTTCAAGGATGCTAGTTCAGTGCTATTCCTAGGTAGACACGTGGGATTCCCTATTGCTCTTGAAGGTGCACTCAAGCTGAAAGAGCTTGCCTACATTCACTCAGAAGGCTTCGCAGCTGGAGAACTAAAGCACGGCCCGATTGCTCTTATTGAAGAAGGCCAACCAGTCATTGTTATTGTCCCTAGCCCAAGTGACCCTGATGCACTTCACGCCAAGATAGTTAGCAACATCCAAGAGGTAAGAGCACGTGGTGCTCAAGTAATAGCGATTGCCGAAGCAGGTGATCTTGAGGTAGCTAAGTATGCAGTTGAAGTTATTTACATTCCTGCTACCCACAAAATGATTGCCCCAATCTTGAATGTAATACCTCTGCAGATATTTGCTATGGAGTTGGCTGCGGCTAAGGGCTTGGATGTGGACCAGCCTAGAAACCTTGCCAAGTCGGTAACAGTCGAGTAATCATGATTGTGGGCATAGGTGTGGACCTGGTTGATTTGAATCGTTTCGAATCTAAACTCAAGGAAACCCCTGCTCTGATTGAAAGAATCTTTACACCAACAGAGCGTGAAAGATCTGCCCAATCACTAGCTGGAGTTTGGGCTTCTAAAGAAGCTGTCATCAAAGCACTAGGTAATCCTGTTGGCCTTAGTTGGCATGATGTGACTGTTGCTAAGGACTCTCTTGGCAAACCGCATCTAGAAGTATCAGGTGCTACCAAAGAGCGTTCAGAAGAAATGGGAATCTCTTCTTGGCATCTTTCAATAACTCACGATGGTGGCATGGCTTGTGCTTTTGTTATCGCGGAAGGAAACTAGCCCATGCGTAAACTCACAATCGATCTAAACAATGTTGCTCATAACCTGGACACAATGAGGAAGTTAGTTAACTCAACAAGCAAGCAAGTAAAGATTATGGGTGTTGTCAAAGCTGATGCCTATGGCCATGGCATGCTGCAGGTTGCAAGAAAGATAGAAGCCGAAGGCGTTGACTACATAGGTGTTGCTGATCTAGCCGAAGCTCAAACACTTCGCTCAGCAGGTATCAAGACTCGCATTCTTGCTTGGCTACATGACCCTCAAGATGACTTTGCATCAGCAATCAAGCATGAGATTGATGTTGCTGTTTCGTCACAGGAGCAGTTGCTTAGAGTGAAGAAGGCAGCAAGCTCGGCTGGAACTCCTGCCCAGATCCACATCAAGGTTGATACCGGTCTATCCCGTAATGGTGTGACCATCGATGAACTTGAAGATCTACTGATTGAAACTAAAGCTGCTGTTGAAGAAGGATTAGTTGAGACAGTAGGAATCTTTAGCCACCTATCTTCAACAGGTGTGAAAGAAGATCTTGCTCAGATTGAAAGATTTGAATTAGCTCTCGATATGGCAGCAAAGCTGGGTGTTGAGTTTGAACTTAGACACCTAACCGCAAGCGATGGAACTCTTAGTTACCCTCAAGCTCACTACGACATGATCAGAGCAGGAATTGCTCTTTATGGTCTGTCACCTTTCAGCGATAACAGAGCGGCAGAGTTTGGGTTGAAGCCAGTTATGACAGCAGAAGCAACTGTTGTTCAAACTAAGCGAGTTCAAGCAGGTGAAGGTGTTTCCTACGGTTACCTCTACAGAACACCTAAGGAAACCACTCTGGCTCTAGTGCCAGTTGGTTATGCAGAAGGATTACCTCGCAATGCTTCTGGCAAAGCAGAGGTTTGCATAAACAATAAGTTCTATAAGATTCTTTCTCGCATCGCAATGGACCAGTTTGTAGTTGATGTTGGTGATGCTTCCATTTCACCTGGCGATCGTGTAGTTATCTTCGGTGAAGGTGGTCCATCAGCAGATGATCTAGCCACAGCAGCTGACACCATCAACTACGAGATTGTTACTCGCATTGGTTCTAGATTCAACAGAGAATTTATCGGCTAGAGAATTGACTCAACAACACAACATCTTTGAGCAAGTCATCGCAACTAGCGAGGACATGCACGAACTTGGTGTGAAGGTTTCTAAAGTTCTAAGAGCTGGAGATCTAGCAATACTTATTGGTCCTCTAGGTGCTGGAAAGACTACTTTTACTAGAGGTGTTGGTGAAGGTCTAGAAGTTGAAGGCAATGTTTCTTCACCTACTTTTGTTGTTGCTAGAACCCATAAGCGTGAAGGTAATGCTCCTTTTGTTCACGTTGATGCCTACCGACTAGGTTCACCTGCTGAACTAGATGATCTGGATATTCCTTTTGCTAGCTCAATAGTTTTTGTTGAATGGGGCAAGGGTCTAACTAACGACATCTCAGAGAACTGGCTAGAAGTTGAAATAGCGAGAGACACTACCGGCGCAACAGAAGACCGTCAGGTCAAGATCACTGGTTTTGGAGATAGATGGGCAGGTGTTTCAATCTAATGAAAACCTCTGCTGCTTCTACCCGTATGGCTGATTACTCTCTTGCAATTGATACCTCTGCTGGCACAACCGTAGCTGTTCTAAGCATGGGGACAGTGATTGCTGAGGTTAACTACCTAGAGCCAATGACCCACTCCGAACGTATTGGATCAGCAATAGAGAAGGCCTTAGCCGACTCAGGCATCCAAGCTAATCAG
>JBEDBW010000004.1:0-12077 GCA_041177045.1 Actinomycetota bacterium
TGCTGCCTTCACATCGAATAGAACTGAAGGAACGGTTGGGTGATCTCCGAAGCCAGCTGCATGAGCTGTGAACACATAGGTGGCTTTTAGACCTGCTGAGGTAAGCAGGCTGGTGTTAGCTGTAGCCCAGTCAATGGCTGGTTTTAGCTGTTCCTCGGTGTAACCAAGAGTGCTTAGGTTTACTAGAGCCTCGAGTGTTAGCCCCATTTCGGCCTTGCCAGGCTCAAAAGGAGTTAAAAACTCCCCATCCTGGAAGGAATCTAGAACAAATTGGCTGGTTTTAGGCTGCTGATCAATTACTTGAGCAGGTTGGCTAGAACAGCCTGATATTGCTAGGGATATTGCTGTTATTGCTGATATGACTAGTGCGAAACGGCGCACTTCCTTTGTATTAGTTGACATCGCAACCCTTTCGGTGTGTGCGATCCAGCGTATAGGCGGGTAGAAAAACACCCGACTCCACCCGTAGACCACGACGGTTTATATATTGGAGTCCTCGACTGTCTAATCAGGCATTCCGACTCATGCCTAGGCATTTACGGTTGCGGGTCAGCGCCGGGTTCACACCGGCTTCCCCTGAATAGTTTCGTAAAAGAACGTGATTAGGCTAACAGGAAATCTTTGACAATGTTTCAACAGGGCCAATGTCTAGAAAAAACCTGTGACTATTCATGCTGTCTGGCATATTGAACTTGTTCCTGCATGGCTGATCCCTAGGTATTTCGCGAGAATTCTCGCATATTGGTCAAATGTAACGACTTAGTCACAAAGGCTAATTTTTCAAAAAGCCTATGGTTTTTTCCAAGAGTTAATCTATTCTTAATGACACAGATGTTATCTGGGCCGTTTTCTATTTGGCTCCAGATAACCCATATAAGGAGAAAGAAATGAATACAAAAGTATTTCTGCGTGCCGTTGCAGTATCTACTATTGCTGTTCTGACCGTAGGTTTAGGAACAGCACTTAGTAATCCAGCAACTGCAGCTACAAGATCAACAGTCGTCCTTCTGTCGACTGGTGACATCACCTCGCTGAACTCAAGCACTAGTGCTGGAAACACCACTTACAACTCGACCGTTGGTTCACTGACTGGAATGGGTTTCGCATATTACAATAGCGATGCTCAACTGGTTATGAACAAGAAGTTCGGAACCATGGCAATCGTAAAGAAAGCTGCTAATGACTTCCAGATCAAGTACACAGTAAACAAGGGTCAGGTTTGGTCAGACGGCACTCCAATCGATGCCGTTGATCTTTTGCTTTCTCACGTAATCTCTGCTGACAAGTACTCAATCGCTGCCGGAATGGGTGACCCAAAGACTGTTACCCCTAAGTTCGACAGCGTTGGATACAGCAGCACTTATGCAGATCACGTCGTTGGACTTCCTGCGCTAAGTGCTGACAAATTGTCACTTACCGTAAAGTTTGACAAGCCACTTCCAGACTGGGAACTTCTAGCCCCTGGACCAAGCCCAGTTCACGCTCTTTCACTTATTGCTGATAACAAGAGTGGTCTTCAGACTCCAGCTGTCAATCTTGCTGCAAAAGCTAAGTTCCTAAAGAGCTTTGCTATAAAGACTGCTGCTGACAAGGCTCACATGACCAAGATGGGTGTAGCTTGGACTACTGCCTACAACGTAAACGCTGTTACAGCCACAACCAACAAGCTTCTTTTGGTTAGCAACGGTGGGTTTATCATCAGCACCTTCACTTACGGTGACAAGATGACCTTTGTTCGCAACCCGAAGTACACCTCTGGTCCAGCGATGCAGACAAAGAACCCAATCAAGACTGTTGTAATTAAGATTATCAAGGACAACACCGCAGCTGTTCAGGCTCTAAGAAACGGTGACATTGACATCTACTACAACACTCTTCCAAGCGCGGCTGACAAGACTGCTCTAACAGCGATGACTAACGTCACTACTGTTACTAAGACTGGTGGAAACTATTCACACCTTGACCTACGAACTGACACCGCTAATGGAAAGACCGATGACTACACCGGCCTATTCGCAGGTAACAGCCAGAAGGCAAGAGATCTTCGCAAGGCGTTCTTGTTGACTGTCCCACGCGAGTCTATGGTTTCTACTTTGATTGCTCCGATTCAAACTGGAGCTAAGCCACTGGATACAGCATTTGCGTTCCAGGGAACCCCAGAGTACAACACCATCGTTAAGTCGTCTGGTGTGTCAGTTTACTCAGCAGGAACTCAGGAAACTCGCACAGCTGCGGCACTAGCTCTAGTCAAGAAATACAAGCCTGCTGCTTCAGCCGACAACGCAGTTTACAACGTCAGACTGATTCACGCTGACTCTGCAACCCGTCGTAACTTGACTGCTCTTATGAAGCTAGAGGCAGCAAAAGCTGGATTCAACATTATCGAGACAAACGCTGCACTATTCTTCGATGATGAGTTGAACGCAAGTTCAGACTACGACGCGACTATGTACGGTTTCGGTCTGAACAGCTTGAGTCAGGCACAGAGCACTGAGATCTACAAGTCCACCGGTGGAAACAACGTGTGGGGTTGGAACGACTCAACAGTTGACACTCTTGCGAAGAGTCTTCAGGGAGACATTCTCACTGCGGCTCAGGCTACACAAAAGAGACTGGCAATTGACAAGTTGGTTATCAGTAACGCGTGGGGCCTAACCCTCTACGCAAACCCAACCATCACCGCTTACAACAAGGCTCTAAAGAATGTTAAGACAGCCCCTGTTGGCGCTAACACTACTTGGAACTTCTTCGAGTGGACATACTAGAAATTAATTTCTAGCAATTCAGGCGAGGGGCACCCGATAATTCGGGTGCCCCGAACCCTTTGCCCTGATAGTTAGTCTTCGGGGTATACTTATCACAAAACCAGTTCGGTGAAAAACCGATAGATATTTAGCAGCGAGTTAGCTGCGGCAAGGCAGTTCCTTTGTTTGCTTACATAGCCAGACGTTTCAGTATGATGTTGCTCATCGTGTTCGGTGCCAGCTTTTTGGCATATAACCTTCAGGCTTTGTCGTCTGATCCACTTGCACAATTTGGTGAAAGCACTGACATAAATAAGGACTACCTGATCCAAAGAACCATCCGTGAGCTGCAACTCGATGTTCCCCCACCAGTGCGATATTTCTTTTGGCTACGAGGTGTCATAGCAGGACTTTGGGGCCAGTTTACTTTGGGGGAGACTCGAAATAACTTAGATGTTATCGAGACAATTTCAATCGCCATCCCAGTGACATTTCGTCTGGTTATAGCATCGACTATCCTAGCCATCGTCCTTGGAATAACAATCGGTATGATAACTGCAATCCGTCAGTACAGTCGATTCGATTACGTGACCACGTTCATCTCGTTCCTCTTGTTCTCTTTGCCAATATTCTGGGTTGCAGTTTTGCTCAAGGAATACATGGCGATTCAGTTCAACGACTTTTTATACGATCCCGATACCCAGGCCCCTAGTTCACTCGGGCTTTCTTCAATCGTGATTGCTGGCCTGGTTGGAGGTTTGATTATGGCTGGAATCCTCGGTGGTTCTAGGCGCAAGTTCTTCACAGTTTTTGCGGGTGTTGCCTTCGGTTTCTCTTCGCTCCTGTGGGCATTGAATGCAACCAACTGGTTTGTCAATCCGGGTTTGGGAATAGTTGGAGTTGGCGTTCTGGCATTTGCTTCAGCCGCAGTAGTCACGCAGATTTCCACCGGATTGGATGATCGCAAATCGCTGACTGCAGCTATGGCCGCAGCTGCAATAACAACGGTGGCTTACTATCCATTGCAGGAGTTGATGGGTCCAGGTTCGTCTGGCTTCAACATTTTGCTAGTTTTTGCGATAACAATGACACTTTCAGGTTTCGCTGGTTTCTTAGTTGACAAGTTTGATCGACGAATCCACATTCGTACCGCGCTCATTACTGCATTCATGGGGACACTTCCAATCATATTTGATCGCATCATGCGTGAATTTGGTGGATACATGAAGTCCGACGCGATTAACAATCGTCCGATTCCCACACTTGGACAAGCCAATGATTTACTCTCTGAAGATCAATTAGGAGACTTCTGGGTAATGACTCTAGATGGAGTTCTGCACCTAGTGCTACCGACCATCGCCTTGACTCTGATTTCGTTTGCCGGTTATGTGAGGTTCTCACGCGGAAGCTTGCTTGAAGTCTTAAACATGGACTACATCAGAACAGCAAGAGCGAAGGGGCTCACTGAGCGCACGGTACTCGTAAGACACGGTATGCGCAACGCCATGCTTCCTCTAACCACTATCTTGGTTAATGATTTTGCAGGTGTAATCGGTGGGGCAATTATCACTGAGAGCGTTTTTGCTTGGCAGGGAATGGGCCAGCTCTTCAATGAAGCCTTGAAGAACTATGATCTAAATCTATTCATGGGTGTTTTTGTGCTAGGCGCATTCCTAACAGTGATGGCCAACTTTGTTGCTGACTTGTTGTATGGCGTAGTTGATCCTCGAATTCGAATCAGAAAGTAATGAAGATGGCCAAGAAAAATAAAACTGACCTAGCTGAAAAAACCTCTGGAGACATAGCTCAGCGCGAAACTCAAGGTCTAAGTCAAGGGCAAATTATTCGCAAGAGATTTGTCCGCCACAAGGCAGCTATGGCGTCAATCATCATTTTGGCGTTCACCTTTGTTTTTGTGTTCAGTTCGATTGGTATTCACTTAGGATCCGAAGAATTCCCAATAAGAATTCCTGGTTGGTGGCCATTCTGGATTACCGATATTGACCCTGAAGGAGCAATTGCGGCTACTTGCAATGGTGGTGTTACTGGATGCCCTACCTTGGACATCTTCCCAGAGTTCATTGACGGAACTGGAATGCAGATTGGAGCCCACCCGTTTGGTACGGACATCATTGGTCGAGATTACTTCGCCCTAGTCATGCGTGGAGCTGAGCAATCAATTATGGTGATGCTAATTGTTGGCGGTCTTGGAATTACCATCGGAACAGCTATTGGTGCGATTGCAGGGTTCTACGGAGGCATCGTAGATGCAGTACTGATGCGCCTTACAGACATGTTCCTAGTCACTCCAACACTTGTCCTCGGTGCTGTAATTGGTTACCGTTTTGGTAACTTTGGCGTCGTGCCTTTGGCTGTGATGCTGGGATTCTTTGCCTGGATGGGTCTTGCACGATTTGTTAGAACCGAGTTCCTTACCCTTCGTGAGAGAGAGTTTGTTGATGCAGCTCGCGTAGCTGGAGCCTCTAACCGCCGAATCATATTCAAACACATCTTGCCTAACGCAATCGGAGTAATTATCGTTTCGGGTACTTTGCTAATGTCTGGAGCCATTCTTATTGAATCGGCTCTTAGCTACTTAGGCTTCGGCGTTAAGGCACCGGACGTTTCTCTGGGTCTCCTCATCAATGAATACAAGGACACCTTCAGCATTAGCCCATGGATGTTCTGGTGGCCTGGAGCCCTAATTATTTTGATTGCACTGTGCGTGAACTTTATTGGTGACGGTCTAAGAGATGCCTTCGATCCGCGTCAGCGTCGTCGAATCACAAAGAAGGACCGCGTTGCAGCTCAAGAGGTTAAGGTCTAATGCTGACTTTTGAGCCGTTCTCTAATCAAGTGTGCCGCAACCCCGCTGTCGCTGTTGAGGCTTTGGCTGATGTTAGTGACAGCTTGTTCATTGCGTTCGCTTGTGGGAATACGGTCAAAGCCCCAGCGAAGAGTGCTATCTCGAGCCCAGCGCTGTTTTCCGCTGGCTGGAGCAACCCAAACGCGAGTCTTGGATTCGCCATGGTGAATCAACAGAGCCCATTTAGTCTCGAGTTCGGTGATGTCACTGTAGTCAATAGTGGCGGTTTTGAAGGGGTTTACGACAACCAGATGTTTATCGTCCAAAATCAATTTGGGCCTAATCCAGATCACAGTTGCTGCGAATCCAACCAAAGATGCTGCAGCAATGTCGAAAACGAGATTGCTTCTAGGAGCAGGATAAAAGATTGCCTGTGTCATAAACATGGTTACAAAGCCAAGAGCCACGTAGCCAAAAGCAAGATTGCCCTTAGGGCGGTAAACCGTCAATTTGTGCATTCATCTATTATCTCAGGTAGTTCTGAAGTTGGAAAAGGAAAGTAGACATGACCAGTCCTGTGCTTAAGGTATCTAATTACAACGTCGATTTTTGGGTGGATGGTGTTTGGTATCCAGCCGCGATCGATATGAACTATGAGGTTCACCCAGGAAAGACTCTTGCTATTGTCGGCGAGTCTGGTTCGGGTAAGAGTTCCAGCTCGATGGGTCTAATGGGTCTTCTGGCTGGCAACGCTCGCACAAGCGGATCAGTTGAAGTCAAAGGCGTAGACATGTTGTCTGCATCGCCAGCCACAGTTCGAAAGTTCCGCGGCAAGGAAGTTGCGTACATCTTCCAAGAACCTATGACTGCCCTGAACCCTGTATACACAATTGGTTTCCAGATTGTAGAAACCTTGCGCGTGCATTTCAGCATGAACCCTAATGTGGCCAAAGAACGTGCAATCGAATTGATTAAATTGGTTGATATTCCAAATCCAGAAGCATCCTTTGCCAAGTATCCCCACCAGCTCTCCGGTGGACAAAAGCAACGTGCGATGATTGCCGTTGCTCTCGCCTGCGACCCAGCTTTGCTAATTGCAGACGAACCTACTACTGCTCTTGATGTCACAGTTCAGGCTGAAATTCTTGACCTGATGCGTGATCTAAGAACCAAATTAAACTCTGGAATCCTTCTGATTACTCACGACATGGGAGTAGTTGCAGACATGGCAGATGATATTTTGGTTATGAAGGATGGCATCACAGTTGAATACGGCACGGCAGATGAAATCTTCAACGCACCAAAGCACCCCTACACGCAGCAATTGCTCGCTTCTGTTCCAAAACTCGGTTCGGCACCAAAACGTGCTCAGGTTTCAAAAACCTCGGTAGAGCCTGTTTTGTCGATGCAAGGCGTATTTATCGAGTACCCGAAGCGTGGGCGAGTGCCAGCTTTTTCTGCCGCCAAAGATATAAATCTAGAAATTTTCCCAGGTGAAATCTTGGGTCTAGTAGGTGAGTCTGGTTCTGGTAAGACTACAATCGGTCGCGCTGCTATTGGTTTAATTCCGGTAAAGAGCGGATCAATTAAGGTTGCCGGCAACGAAATTGCTGGGGCGAACGGAAAGGAACTCCAAGCAATTCGTCGTCACACTGGAATCGTGTTCCAAGACCCGGCTTCATCGCTAAACCCTCGCCTGCCTTTAGGAGAGAGCATTGGTGAGCCTTTGTTCCTTGCAAAGGTCGCCAAGGGTGAAGAACTTGACAGAATGGTAGAAGATCTGCTTGACAAGGTTGAGCTTCCTCGTTCCTATCGAAACCGCTATCCGCATGAGCTTTCTGGTGGTCAGCGTCAACGTGTTGGTATCGCTAGAGCTCTTGCTCTAAGCCCAGACATCTTGATTGCAGATGAGCCGACTTCTGCACTTGACGTGTCTATTCAGGCCAGATTCCTGGATCTAATCCAAGAGCTTCAGCAGCAGCTGAAATTTGCATGTTTGTTCATCAGCCACGACATCGCCGTGGTGGAAATCTTGGCTCACCGAATCGCTGTTATGCAGCACGGTGTACTGGTTGAGGTTGGGGACAGGGATCAAGTTCTTCGTTCGCCACAGAACGAGTACACCAAGAAGCTACTATCCTCGGTTCCTGTTCCTGATCCTAAGGAGCAGAAGAAGCGTCGTGAAACTAGAGCCAAGCTATTGGGGGCAGCTAAATAGATTAGAGCCTTCTTTGGCTTGAGCAGGCTCATTTAGGGCCTATCTAAGTTAGACTTTAGGTATTCGAGCTCTTGCATTGCACGTCTGCTCAAACAATAAAGCGTTGAAGTGATTACTCTTTTTGCGCTGACCGATGCCCTAAAGGACCCACAGTAATGGCTCAAGTAACAAGAGATGACATCCGTAACGTAGCAATCGTGGCTCACGTTGACCATGGCAAGACAACTTTGGTTGATGCCATGCTTCGCCAAACCGGTTCATTCAGTGATCACGCCCAGCTAGGCGAGCGCATGATGGACTCAGGTGACCTAGAGCGTGAAAAGGGTATTACTATCCTTGCCAAGAACACCGCTATCTCCTACAAAGGCCCTTCAGCTAACGGTAAAGAAATCACCATTAACGTAATTGACACCCCCGGTCACGCTGACTTCGGTGGCGAAGTTGAGCGTGGGCTTTCAATGGTTGATGGTGTTGTTCTTTTGGTTGACGCATCTGAAGGTCCACTACCTCAGACACGTTTCGTTCTTCGTAAGGCACTTGAGGCTAACCTCACCGTTATTCTTCTAGTCAACAAGACCGACCGTCCTGATGCACGTATTGATGAAGTTGTTGAAGAGACACACGACCTTCTTCTAGGTCTTGCATCTGACATTCACGAAGATGTTCCAGATCTAGACATTGATGCCATTTTGGAGCTTCCAGTTATTTATGCTTCTGGTCGTGCAGGTCGTGCAAGCCTCAATAAGCCAGCTGATGGTGCTATGCCAGACAGCGAAGATCTTGAGCCACTATTCGGTGCAATCTTGAAGCACATTCCTGCTCCAACCTATGATGATGAAGCTCCACTACAAGCTCACGTTACAAACCTTGACGCATCTCCATTCCTTGGCCGTCTAGCTCTTCTTCGTATCTTCAACGGAACTATCAAGAAGGGTCAGCAGGTTGCTTGGGTTCGCCAGGATGGCACAACTCAGAACGTAAAGATCACAGAACTTCTAAAGACCAAAGCACTAGATCGCTT
Organism: Actinomycetota bacterium; assembly: GCA_041177045.1. Classification (GTDB taxonomy): domain Bacteria; phylum Actinomycetota; class Actinomycetes; order Actinomycetales; family Microbacteriaceae; genus Rhodoluna. Next base: position 8,790 of record JBEDBW010000004.1, read on the forward strand.
CCCAACTGAATCAGCTTCAGCTGGTGACATCGTTGCTGTTGCTGGTATCGAAAACATCACTATTGGTGAAACTCTTGCTGATCCAAACGATGTTCGTCCACTACCGATGATCACAGTTGATGATCCTGCTATCTCGATGACTATTGGTATTAACACCTCACCAATGGCAGGTCGTGTTAAAGGAGCTAAGGTAACTGCTCGTCTAGTGAAGGATCGTCTAGATCGTGAACTTATCGGTAACGTATCCCTAAAGGTTTTGCCTACCGAGCGTCCAGATGCTTGGGAAGTTCAAGGTCGTGGAGAGCTAGCTCTAGCGATCTTGGTTGAGCAGATGCGTCGTGAAGGCTATGAACTAACTGTTGGTAAGCCTCAGGTAGTTACCAAGAAGATTGATGGCAAACTCCACGAGCCTGTTGAAGATTTGACTATCGATGTTCCTGAAGAGTTCCTAGGTGCTATGACTCAGCTACTTGCTGCTCGTAAGGGCCGCATGAAGAACATGGTGAATCACTCAACCGGTTGGGTTCGCATGGAGTTCCTAGTTCCATCACGTGGACTAATTGGTTTTAGAACTGAATTCCTAACCTCAACCAAGGGAACCGGTATCGCTAACGCCATCTCAGCAGGCTATGAGCCATGGGCTGGAGAGATTGTTACACGTATCAACGGATCTCTTATTGCTGACCGCGCAGGTGTTGCAACCCCGTTCGCGATGATTGCTCTGCAAGAGCGTGGATCATTCTTCGTTGACCCAACCAGCGAGGTTTACGCAGGTATGGTCGTCGGTGAAAACTCTAGAGCTGATGACATGGATGTGAACATTACTAAGGAAAAGAAGCTCACCAACATGCGTGCAGCATCTAGCGATGAGTTCCAGTCACTAACCCCTCCTCGCAAGCTATCTCTAGAAGAATGTCTGGAGTTTGCTCGTGAAGACGAGTGTGTTGAGGTTACTCCTGAAGCAACACGTATCCGCAAGGTCGAACTAGATGCCAACATTCGTGCTCGTAATACTTCTGCTAAGAAGCGTGCGAACGAGAACGCTGGCTAGTAAATACTTAAAAAGAAAAATGGGCCTCAATCGAGGTCCATTTTTCTTTAAGGCTGAATTTACTAAGCAGCTACTTTCTTAGCTGGCTTTAGGTATAGGTAAGCTACTGGGATTAGGTAAGCAAACCAAACTATTGTCTCCAGGATTGCAGGAGATGATCTGAAGCTAACTGTTCCTCTTAGTAGGACATCAACGAAGCTGTCCTTAGGAATAATTCCACTTACGTCATAAGCCTTCTCGGTTAGGAATGGGAACCAGCCAATTTCTTGTAGTTCGTGAATTCCGTAGGCAAGGATTCCTGCAGCCACGATAATCAAGAAAGCTCCGGTGTATTTGAAGAACTTGCTGATGTTTAGCTTTAGTGCTCCACGGTAGATCAGGTAGCCAAGACCTGCTGCAACCAATAGGCCCAGGGTTGCTCCTAGTACTGGGTTGGTATCTTCTCCTGCAGCTCGAGATGAGCTCCATAGGAATACAGATGTTTCAACACCTTCACGGATAACCGCGAAGAAAGCTACTCCGACAAGAGTAAATACGGAGGTTGAAGCAAGATCAATCTTTTTGTGTAGTTCGCCTTTTAGAGCTCGGCTCTGCTGAGACATCCAGAAGATCATCCAGGTCACAAAGACAACTGCCACGATAGAGGCAAGGCCAGCAATCATTTCGTTGATGCCTTCAGGGGCAACTGAAACAAACAAGGTTAGACCGATACCAACCAAGATAGAGACCAGTATGGCAGCTAAGGTGCCCCAAAGCACAGCAATGGCACCTTTTTTGTTGTTTGTTTTGTTGAGGTAGGCAACCAAAATACCTACGATTAGGGAGGCTTCTAGGCCTTCTCTAAGGCCTATCAGGAAGTTTGCTAACAATTTTTCCTTTCGCGATGGTTATCAGACCATTCGAAGTTAGGGTTACCTAAGTAAAGATACCCTAAGTTCATACTTAGGTCAATGGAGAGAAGAACTGAACTAAGGTTTTTCTATGGCCAAACAATCCTTCAACGCTAAAAGAATCTTTTTAGTCCATGCCCACCCTGATGATGAGTCTCTTCAAACTGGGCACGTTATGGCCGATGCAGTGCTTCGCGGGGCTGAAGTATTTCTCTTTACCCTCACTAGAGGTGAGCGAGGTAAAGCAAAGCTTGAAGAACTAAAGTCTTTGGAAGCTAACCCATCAGCGATGGGAGCTTTCCGATCTGGTGAACTCAAGAATGCGATGGCAGCCCTTGGAGTCAAGAACTTTAAGTTCGCAGGCACCAGAGCCTATATCGATAGCGGCATGAGAATTGGAAACCTAGGAGTTCCAACTACTCCACTAAAACTTGATCAGATGTCTTTGGCAGCAGTTTCAATTCCTGTTGTTGCAGATGACATTTATCAGGCCATGGTTGCGTTCAAACCAGATGCTGTTATTACTTACAACGCCAAGGGTGGTTACGGTCATCCAGATCACAAGAAAGCTCATGATGCCACAGCCATGGCAATGAGAAGGTATCGCAAAGAAGTCAAGGGCAAGAAACCAACCTTCTGGGTTATCTCTGAACCAGGGGAGAGAGCAACAGTAATCATTGGTGGCGAGAAGACCGCAGAGATAAAGAAGGCTGCACTTCAAGCACACGCTAGCCAGGTAACAATTAAGAGAGATACGTATTCTGTTGCTTCAGGAATTGAATTCAAGTTCACAGACCCTGAGCGTCTTCGTCAGGCTAGCCCTAACTTCCTGCCTTGGTTCAAGCCAGCTTTCAAAGCCTTGTTTGGTTTTCCTCTAGGAATTCTTTTGGGCTATGCAGGTGCTCTCGTTCACAACATCGTTGCCGCTAACGACAGGCAGTCTCCACTGGGACTATATCTTGCATTAGGAGCTACTGCATCCATCGCCTTTGGTCTTCGCACATGGAGGGGTTCAAGAGGAGCTATCTATCTTTTGAATGCTGGAATGTTTGTCTCAATCTGGTGGCTATCTCGCAATGAGACTTTTGATGCTTTCATTGCTGATGACAAGTACGGCAACCGATATGTTCTGTTTGCTATCGCTATTTGCATTGTGGCAGCAGTATTTCCAAAGATTGATGTGGCAAAGTGGCGTGCAAGATCAAGAAAAGCCCACCTCTAGAGAGATAATTGAACTCAGGAATGAAAAGGATTATCTAAGTGACTTACGTAATTGCCCTACCTTGTGTTGATGTCAAAGACAAAGCTTGTATAGCTGAGTGCCCGGTTGACTGTATCTACGAGGGT
>JBEDBW010000005.1:0-11775 GCA_041177045.1 Actinomycetota bacterium
AAGATTTGGTCTCCACCTGAAACGTGGTCTTGACCTTTGAAGAAGTGGTTGAAACCAACTTCATAAAGAGAAGCTGATGAAGCGTAAGTTGAGATGTGTCCACCAACAGAAACTCCTGGTCTCTGTGCACGGTGAACTAGAACAGCAGCGTTCCATCTCATCCATGCTCGGTAAGTTCTTTCGATTGCTTCATCACCAGGGAAAGTTGGCTCGTCAGTAGTAGCAATTGTGTTGATGTAGTCGGTGGTCTGAACCATTGGCACATTTAGCTGAAGTTCGTGCGAACGCTTGAGAAGGTTCAACATGATTTCGCGAGCACGATTAGGTCCGTGAACTCTAGCTACAGCATCGAGGGACTCTAGCCACTCGCGGGTTTCTTCTGGATCTTGATCTGGAGTGTTGCTCTGAAAGACGTCCTGATTGTTGATGGACAAAGAATCCTCGTTTCGGCTCTAGATAACTGATGGCAATTGTGGTGCTTCAGTCAAAAATAGTGGGGGGACCGGTTTAGGTCCCTTATAAGTTTAGGGTTTGTTGAGAAGGCTTTATAGGATTAGAGCCAAGTCCAATCTAAGGAGTTTCAATGTCATTGATTATCGGAGATCTAGCCCCTGATTTCACCCTTGCTAACCAGTTCGGGGAGAACGTTACCTTGTCAGATTTCAGAGGAAAAAAGCCAGTTGTCTTGGTTTTCTACCCATTGTCTTTCTCAGGCGTTTGCACAGGCGAACTATGCGAGATTCGCGATAATTTCGACAAATTTGCCTCCAGCGACGTTGAATTGCTAGCTATTTCAGTGGACAGCAAGTACGTTCAGAAGGTTTTTGCGGAGCACGAGGGCTATAAGTTCTCTGTTTTGGCTGATTTCTGGCCTCATGGACAGGTTGCCAAGGATTATGGAGTATTCCTAGAGGAGCACGGAATTGCCAATAGAGGCACCTTCGTTATCGATAAAGACGGTGTTTTGGTGTCTAAATTCGTGACCGCACCTGGTCAAGCCAGATCCCTTGACGAATATAGTCGTGCTTTGGCATCTTTGACTGCCTAGCCTGTTGTATAGTTTTACAAGCGCCACATGGCGCTGCAGTCAAGAGTCGGGCCTTTAGCTCAGTTGGTAGAGCGCCACGCTTACACCGTGGATGTCATCGGTTCGAGCCCGGTAGGGCCCACTTTTCGGCTACCTCCACCTAGAGGCATGAGTTAAGACTCGCGGTAAGATTTGCCTATGGATTCCAGCAACTTTCAGCCACCTGTGCGACGTTCCCTATCTAACGAGGAACTAGAGGCACGTGTAAATCAGGCCATGTCCTCTCACTCAGGTGTTGAGGCTGTTATGGAGCTACTTGTAGCCCAAGAAGCCCTAAGGGTCGAAGAAGATCGTGAAGAGCAACTCTGGATCGATAACATGCGACAAAATGGCTCTCCAGAAGCCCAAGCGGCTCTCAACTCTTTCCTTGGTATCAGCAATCCAGCACCGGTTCAAGAGCCTGTTGCTCCAGCAGAACCTCCTTACGTTGAACCTGTTCAGGTTGCCGAAATCGCTCCTGTTGTTGACACCCCAGTCGCAGAAACCCCAGTTCAGCCTGAAGCTCCAAAAGCTCCACCTGTCTTCACTTGGCTAAACCCAGCCCCGACAACTCCTGTTGCTAAGCCAGAGGTAGTTGAAGTGCCAGAAGTTATTGCTGAGCCAGAAGTAGTAGAAGAAGTTGTTGAAGAAGCCTTTGTTGAACCACCTAAGCCAGAACAACCAAGCACTTTCTCTTGGTTCACCAAAACTGAAGAGCCAGAAGCTCAGCTTGAAGAAGTTGTTGTTGAAGAGACACTTGTTGAGATTGTTGAAGTTTTACCTGAAGAAGAACTTGCTCCTAGCGGTTCAGAATCAGAAACAGAGTTTGAAATGCTTCTAGCTGCAGCTGCTGCAGAAGAAGAACTTACAGCACTTGAAGAATCTGAAAAGAAGTCAGTTGCCACTCTTGTCGCTACTGAAAGTAATGTTCTAATTCCTTCAGACGAGCACCGTAACCGTGGACCTCTTTCACAACTATGGGTTTGGCTTGGAGCATCTGCAACAATCGTTCCGGTTCTTTTGGTCTGGCTACTTATCAGCCTCGGACTAAATGCAACTGCAATCACAGTTTCACTTGTTGGTGGTTATCTAGTTTCTGGATTGCTAATTGCAGTGGCAGCAATAGCTGGAAAGAGAAGTGGTTTATCAACAGCTACTATCTCTAGATCAGTATTTGGTGTTTGGGGTAATTCAATTCCTCTAGCAATTAGTTTTGTTAGCAGAGTTGCAGTTGCAGCAATCCTTGTTTCCATCTTTACCTTCTTCATGAACCAACTCGGAGTTATGCAAGAAGAGTTTGCAACTGTCCTATTGGGTGTCGCAGGAATCGAATTCACCTTAGGATTTGTTTTCCAAATCGTATTTGTTCTTGGAGCAGCGATTATCGCTTCGTTACGTGGAATCGTCGGCCGCACAGTTCAACTACTAGTTAGCCTTCTTGGATTTGTAATCTTTATTGAAAGCTTTGCTGGTATCGCTGGTCAAAGTGTTAGCTTCACAGCGGTTGGCCCAACAGAGCTTGTTTCTCTTACTGGTTTAGCCGGATTTGCACTGGTTGTAATGGTCAACCTAACTCTTTGGTTCGCACTAGCTCCAAACATCTCCAAGGCGATTCCAATGAGCGTTCGCGGCATCAAGGTCTTCTCTGCTGTACTGGTTGCCAACTTTGCTGTTCCAGCTCTTGTCGGTGTTCTAGCTGTTCTATGGCTCGGATCTTTGAGCACTCTAGCCGCTAGTGCTTCTTTGAGCCCTCAGCAGGCACTTGAGGTATTGCCAACCTGGGCTCAGGGAACCCTCACCGCAGGAGCAGCTCTAACTATCTTCTTCGCAACAATCTTGAGCTTGAGAACTGCTGCTCTTGACTACGTTTCGCTATTTAGAACTAAGTCACGCATCACAGGTCTAGTTCTAACTGTTGTTGTCACAGTTCTACTTCTTGCGTTATTTGCTCAGCAACCAGAGAGCCAGCAAGTTACCTACCTAAGCAACCTGTTTGTTTTAGTAGCTGCCGGATCAGCAGGTTGGATTGGAATCTTTGCAGCTGATGTAGCAATTAGAAGACAGGCTTATCACGAGCTTTCACTTTCACGTTCATACGGTCTATACAAGAAGTTCAACATTCTTGCCCTAATCACCTGGGTGCTGACATTAGCTCTTGCTGTTGCCTTGATACCAGTGACATTGTTCGGATTTGATTTCATGGGCTTTGCTCTTCCTTACCTTGGCTTAGAAGCAAACATCGGTAGTGCTGCTATTGGTTTCCTAGCTACGCTCACCTTCGGAATGCTGATTACTTTCGCTATTCGCATTCCTCAGATCAGAAAGCAAGAACGCGAAGTTTTGGAACTAGAAGCTAGACGCGATCAGCTAAACGATATCTTTGTTGGCAACGAGTAATGTCAGTTTCTCTCACTTCCGCCATAGATGTATTTGAAGAGCTATGGCCAACAAACCTTGCTGAAGAGTGGGATGTTGTTGGATTAGTTTCAGGCTCACCTTCGCAGAAAATCAAAAAGGTTTTGCTAACCGTTGATGTCACCTCAGAAGTGGTCGAGCATGCCAAAGAGGTTGGTGCAGATCTAATCTTTGCCCATCACCCAATGCTGCTTAGGGGAGTGACTTCTATAGCTGAAGACACAGCTAAAGGTCATGTACTCGCTGAATTAGTTAGATCAAACATTGCTGTTTACTCAGCCCACACCAACGCCGACTCAGTCGAATCTGGAACATCTGCTGTCATAGCTAAAGCGCTAGGTCTCAAAGGCAACAAACCACTGCAACCTCTAACTAACTCTCAACAGGGTATTGGTCAGATTGGAAACTTGGTTTCACCGATAACTTTGGGCGAACTAGCCAATAGGTTGAATGAGATTCTTCCACCAACTGCTACTGGTGTTCGAGTTGCAGGCGATTTCGATAGAGAAGTTACAAGAATTGCTCTGTGTGCTGGAGCGGGAGACTCATACTCTCTACTTGCTCTAGATCAAGGTGCTGAAGTATTCATCACCTCAGATCTAAAACATCACAATTCTCAAGAGATTCTGGAGCTTGCCAAAGCTCGAGGTGTTGAGTTTGCTTTGATTGACATCTCTCACTGGGCGGCAGAGTTTGTATGGCTTGAAACAGCTAAGAAAGAACTTGAACAGGCGTTGCCTGAGGTTAGCTTTGAAGTTTGTGACATAAGAACAGACGTCTTTGATTTCCTAATGAACAAACAGAGAGATTCCCAATGAAGTTAGATAAACCAGGTCAATCCGCTCTGCTCAAGTTGTGTGAAGTTGATATCGATATCGAGAGAATTAAGAACGATATCTCAAAGGCAGTTAATTCTGGTGAATTGAGTTCGAAGTCCGCTCAGTTGTCTGAATACTCAGGCGAAGTAATTGTTGCTCGCACAAACTTTGAGAACCTAAACATGGAATCACGTAAGGCAGATGACAACCTACACATGGTTGAAGATCGTCTTGCTCGTGACAAAGAAAGACTGAACTCCACTTCATCTCCTAAAGATGCTCAAGCCATTCAGTCTGAAGTTGAATCCCTTACTCTTCGCAAAGAAGAGTTAGAAGAAGTAGAACTTGAAATCCTAGAGCGATTAGAAGCTGCGAAACAAGAGCTAGATGCAATCTCTCTAAAACGTGAGAGCGCAGCCAAGGAAATCGAAGAACTTCGAGAGAAGATTCAAGTGGAGGTCGACGAGCTAAAGAATAAAGGTCGCAAGCTGGTCGCTGATCGCGAGATTCTTACCTCAAAGATTCCTGCAGAAATCTTAGAGAAGTATAAGTTCCTAGCTGCCAAGCAGGTTGCGGTTGGGAAAGTTGAATCAAGATCCTGCACAGCATGTCACATGGGTCTTACGGCCAACACAATTGATTCCCTTGCTGATTTGCCTGAGGATGAAGTAGGCAACTGCCCTGAGTGTTTAGCGATGATAGTTCGATGAGCAAACTTGTCATTATTGAAGCCGATGGTGGTTCTAGAGGAAATCCAGGACCCGCAGGTTCTGGTGCTGTCCTAATTGATTCTCAGACTGGAAGTGTTTTAGCTGAAATAGCGATGTTTATTGGAGTTGCTACAAATAACGTTGCTGAATACAGAGCTGTGTTGGCAGCAGTTGATGTTGCAAATGAAATAGCGCCAGATGCTGAACTCTTGGTGCGTATGGACAGCAAGCTTGTTGTTGAACAAATGTCTGGTCGTTGGAAAGTAAAGAACGAAGGCATGCAAGACCTTTTTCAAGCAATGCAGCAAAGCATTGGAACTAGAAAGATTACTTTTGAGTGGATTCCTAGAGAGCAGAACGGTAAAGCGGATGCTCTAGCTAACGAGGCTATGGATGCTGAGCAGAGCGTTGTTAGAAAATATGTCGGTTCTGCAGACACATCAACAATCAGCGTAGTGACATCGTCATCTAAAGTTGTCGCAGCAGATCTTGAATACAACCCAGAGCTTCCTAGCTCTGTGAGAGCCCCTAGAAACATTTCTAAGAAGCTGACGACCATCATTCTGGTTCGTCACGGTAGAACCATCCTCACTGAGAGCCATCGCATTTCAGGTAGAGGGGGAGAAGACCCACAACTATCTGAAGCCGGTATCCAAGATGCCCAGGCTGTTGCTGAAGAACTTACTAAGGTAAGCCACTCAGGGCCTTATGCCAAGGTTCTAAAGCCAACAATCGTTGTCAGTTCGCCTATTGCTAGAACTAGAGAAACTGCTTCGGTTGTTGCCACAAGACTAGGTATCCCAGTAGAGATAAATGAAGACATTGCTGAAATTTCCTTCGGTGATTGGGATGGACACACCAATCAAGAGGTAGCTGAGAACTGGCCCGATCACTATGAACAGTGGCGAGGAGATGTAAAGATCTCACCTCCTGGCGGAGAATCTCTAGAAGAGTTCGATGTTCGAGTTCAAAATGGCTTAGCTGACATTCTGGAAAAGTACGAAGGCCAGACTGTGATTGTCGTATCTCACGTTATGCCAATCCGAGGTTTTCTAAAGAGTGCTCTGCAAGCAGGTTGGCCTGCTTACTGGAGAACCAGCGTTGCTCCATGCTCCATGAGCATTATTCGTTTCTGGGGCAACGAAGCAGCTGAGATCACAGTAGTCAATCAAACCAATCACCTCTAAGGGTTTGCCTCAAAGGTCTTCTCTATTACTCTTATTGAGGAAGGGTCGGCTAGACGGTCGCGGTAACGCTTGTCGTTAACGAGGAACGTCCGGGCTCCAAATAGCAGAGTGGTGGGTAACACCCACTCGGTGTAAACCGCAAGAAAGTGCAACAGAGAGTAGACCGCCACGCAAGTGGTAAGGGTGAAACGGTGGTGTAAGAGACCACCAGCGATGTAGGTAACTAAGTCGGCTATGTAAACCTCGCTCGGAGCAAGGTCATACAGAAGGCGTTTGAGAGCAGCTAGTTCAAGTCTTCGGGTAGACCGCTTGATGGCATTGGTAACAATGTCGCTAGATAGATGGCCGTCACCGTAAGGTACAGAACCCGGCGTATCGGCCGACCCCTCCACTAATCAATAGAGTTCTTTTTAGCCCAGTGGGCTGCTCCTAAGATTCCAGCACTATTTCTATTTGTTGCAGGAACAATCTTGGTCTTGAGCTTTAGAAGCGGCAGGAACATTTCATGTTCCTTTGAAACTCCACCACCAACGATGAATAGATCCGGGGTTAGGTAAGCCTCAAGCTTTGAGAAGTACTTTTGCAAACGCTTAGCCCACTGCTCCCAAGTAAGTTCTTCTCTTTCCTTGGCTGAATAGGCAGCCTTTGACTCGTAATCAACTCCGTCAATTTCTAGATGACCTAGTTCAGCATTTGGAATTAGTTTGCCGTTATAGATAAGAGCTGTTCCGATACCTGTGCCAAGTGTAGTTACTACAACCAAACCTTTTACATTCTTGGCTGCACCAAACTTTGCTTCTGCCAAACCTGCGGCGTCTGCATCATTTAGAACGTGAACTGTTCTCTTTAGTTCTTTTTCAAAAAGTCGATCTGCATCTAAGTCAATCCAATCCTTTGAGACGTTGGCAGCTGACTTAGTGACACCGGCTTTTACTACCGCTGGGAAGCAAATACCAACTGGTAATCCATCTGCCTTAGGGAGATTAGAGATTAGGTCTTTCAAAGTGTTTGCAATGGCCTTAGGAGTGCCTCCTTCTGGAGTTTCATATCTCAGTCGCTCGCTAAGTAGCGTTCCTGACTTCACATCAACTAAAGCACCTTTGATGCCGGTTCCGCCGATGTCTATGCCGATAGCTCTTCTTGCCATGATTTCTCCTTATGCCAATGTCAAAATGTCGGCACCTGTTTCAGTGACAACTAGTGTGTGCTCAAACTGAGCGGTAATACTTTTATCTTTAGTAACAACTGTCCAACCGTCAGCCCACATGTCCCACTGGTATGTGCCAAGAGTAAGCATTGGTTCAATAGTGAAAACCATTCCAACTTGCATTTCATCTGAATACTTTGGGGCTGAATCGTAGTGCGGAATGATTAGTCCGCTATGAAATGCTTCGCCAATACCGTGACCGGTAAAGTCCCTCACCACTCCGTAGTTGAATCTCTTGGCATAGGACTCAATTGCTCTACCAATTAGATTTACTGATCGCCCTGGAGCAACAACGGCTATACCTCTAGCTAGAGCCTCACGAGTTCTTTCAACTAGGTCAGCGACCTCAGGCTTTACTTCACCAACCAGGAATGTCTGATTGCTATCGCCGTGAAAGCCATCAATGTATGCAGTGATGTCTATGTTGAGGATGTCCCCGTCCTCAAGAACGGTGTCATCAGGGATGCCGTGGCAGATCACTTCGTTTAGGGAAGAGCAAATTGATTTTGGATAACCCCTGTAGCCCAGAGTGGAAGGGTAGGCACCATTATCAATGAGAAACTTGTGAGCTAACTTGTCTAATTCGTCAGTTGTGATGCCAGGTTTAGCATTCTGACCGACTAGCTCGATTGCCTGTGCCGCTATTTTGCCTGAGTGCCTGATCTTCTCAATTTGTTCTGGGGTCTTGATGTTCGACCCAGTGAATTTTGAGGGGACTGCTTTTCCGACGTATTCAGGTCTTGGAATGGAAGTTGGAACATCTAGTTTTGGGCTAATGCGACCAGGAATTAGGTTTCCAGTTTTCGCATCTCTAGGCATAACTCCATACTAGATACCAAGGCTCTGTATGCTCAGAAGTGAAACGCAAGAGGAGTCAACAAATTAGCGAAGATCACAAGACCGAATACTGGTTCAACACCAAAACAATGAGTGTTGAGGTAGGTAAGCAAGCCCTTGCCCTTTATCGCATAGGACCCTTTGAAACTAGGGAAGAAGCCGAGAATGCGTTTGAAATTCTAAAGTCAAGATCAAAGACATGGTCTGAGGAAGACGAGCAGGATAAATCCTAGATAACGACTAACTATTTAGTCGTGTGAATGCTCTTCTGCTGGGAAAACTGAGTCTGCTACTTCTTGTCGATAGGAGCTAGCAGCTTCTAGCAGAGTAGATCTCAGGTTGGCATACTGCTTAACAAACTTTCTAGCTTTGCCTGGGTAAAGACCAGCAAAGTCAGTCCAGACGAGAATCTGACCATCAGTACCATTTCCAGCACCGATACCGATAGTTGGAATCTCGAGCAGCTTGGTCACTTCACTTGCCAAAGCAGCTGGCACTAACTCAAGCACAACGCTGAATGCTCCTGCTGCCTGAACGGCTAGTGCATCTTCGATTAGAACTTGAGCCGATTCACCACGCCCTTGAACCTTTGCTCCACCTAGCGAATGTACTGATTGCGGAGTGAAGCCAATGTGTGCCATTACTGGAATACCTGCAGTAACCAAAGCTTCGATCTGCTTCACACTGCGTGTTCCACCTTCAAGCTTCACAGCACTGGCACCAGTTAGCTTCATAATCTTAATTGCGTTCTCTAGGGCCTGTTCCGGTCCTGTTTCATAACTACCGAAAGGCATGTCTACTACCACTAGTGCTCGCTTAGCCGCTCTGCTAACAGCTCTACCAAAAGGAATCATCTCTTCAACAGTGATTGGCAAAGTGGTTTCATAACCCAGTGCGTTGTCAGCAGCTGAATCTCCAACTAAAAGAACATCGATGCCAGCCTCGTCAAAGATCCCACTTGTTAGTGAGTCGTAAGAAGTTAGCGCAGAGAACTTTCTTCCTGCCTTCTTGAAATCAAGCAGGGTTCCACTTCTGACTACCTTAGGAGAAATATCGTGCATGAGTTATCCCTTGTACTTGTTTGTGATTGGTAAACGTCTGTCTCGACCGAATGCCATGCCAGTAATCTTTGGTCCAATAGCAGACTGTCTTCTCTTCCACTCTGATCTATCAACAAGGGTGAGAACTTCGTTTACTAGTTCAGGCGCGAAACCATAGCCGACGATGTCGTCTGAAGACTTTCTGCGGTTCACATAGGCATCAAGAATTGCATCCAGCACATCGTATGGGGGGAGTGAATCTTGATCCACCTGGTTTGGTCTCAACTCAGCTGAAGGAGCTTTGTCAATTGAGTTCTGCGGAATTGGTTCTACTTCACCTTTAGAAACTGCATAAGCGTTACGCCATCTGGCTAGTTCCCAGACAAGAGTTTTCTCCACATCCTTCAAAGGGTTATAGCCACCGACTGTGTCACCGTAGATAGTCGAATAGCCAACAGCAAGTTCTGTCTTGTTTCCTGTGGTTAGGGTCAGGTGACCTTCCTTGTTACTCAAGGCCATGAGGATTACTCCTCGAACTCGAGCTTGCAGGTTCTCAACTGATAAGCCTTCGAGCTGAAGTTGATTTTCAAAACCAGCAACAAGATCTGCTATTGGTTGAACTTGATAGTTGATATTTCTTCTTTCGGCTAAATCTTTAGCATCATCTTTTGAATGATCTGAAGAGAAGTTGCTTGGCATTGAAACACCAAACACATTTTCTGCACCGATGGCATCAGCTGCGATAGTGGCACAGATAGCTGAATCGATTCCACCGCTTAGACCTAACACAACGGACTTGAATCCATTCTTAGCTACATAGTCTCTTAGACCAAGAACTAGAGCGTTCCAGGTTTGCCAGTTGTCATTCGGCTTAGTCATGTGATGCTCATCAGAAACCTTTAGATCATCTTTAGCTTCAATGTCAATGCAAACTAGATCTGTCTTGAACTGTTTTAGTCTTGCAACCATTCGTGCTTTGCTATCAACCACGATGCTGTCGCCATCGAAGACAAGATCGTCTTGACCACCAACTAGGTTCACATAGGCAGCAGCACAGTTATGTTTCTTGGCTAATTCTGAAACAAGCTTTAGTCGAGTGTCATCCTTGTCAATTTCAAATGGTGAACCGTTAAGAATTAGTGCAACATCTGTGTCTGCTTTGCCGAGATGTGAAACAGGGCCACCGGTTTGCCAGATGTCTTCACAAATAACTGTTGAAAACTTCAAACCCTTGTGTTCAAAAGTGAGAAGTTTGTCGCCAGAGACAAAAGTTCGATATTCATCAAAGACTGAATAGTTAGGTAGGTGGTGTTTGTTATAGGAACCGATGACTTTGCCTTCAAGAATTACTGACGCTGTGTTGTGGGCAATTGCCCAACCAGTCTGGTCTTGAGCAGAGGCCATTGAAGGGTGACCAATAACAACAGCAATATCTCCGAGCTTTCTGCTCTTTAGTTCAATTGCTAGTTCTCTAACCGCTAGTTCGGCATCTAGGATGAATGACTCTCTGGTGGCTAGATCTTCGATTGGGTAGCCAGTTACTGTCATTTCCCCAAAAACCACTAAATCTGCCTGTCTTTTATAGGCTTCCTCAACAACAGCCAAGATATTGGCGATGTTGCTGGCTATGGCTCCGACCGTTGGGTTGGTTTGAGCTAGGGCTAGGCGAACATTGGGCATAACCACTAGCCTAGTAGGAGGTAATTGAAAGGTTTTTTCATGGACAAGCAGCGCGATTTCGTACTTCGTACGATCGAGGAAAGAAACGTCAAGTTCGTAAGGCTTTGGTTCACTGACGTGGCTGGAACCTTGAAGTCTGTGGCTATCGCCCCAGCTGAGATTGAGGGTGCTTTTGCCGAGGGAATCGGCTTCGACGGCTCTGCTATTGAAGGTCTTTCACGCTCATATGAGGCGGATATGTTGGCCCAGCCAGACCCTTCTACCTTCCAGATCCTGCCTTGGCGTGGCGAAATTGAGCCAACAGCTCGTATGTTCTGCGATATCACTACTCCTGACGGTATTCCAGCGGCTGCTGATCCTCGCAATGTATTACGCAGAGCATTGGACAAGGCAGCCAGCATGGGCTTCTCTTTCTACATCCACCCAGAGATTGAGTTCTACCTCCTAAAGTCTTCCCAGATAGGTCCTGAGGGCCCTGTTCCGGTTGATAAGGCTGGTTATTTCGACAACGTGCCTGGCGGAACAGCTAACGACTTCAGAAGACGAGCAGTAAACATGCTTGAACAACTGGGTATCTCAGTTGAGTTCAGCCACCACGAAGGTGGACCAGGTCAGAACGAGATTGATCTTCGTTATGCAGATGCTCTGACCATGGCAGATAACATCATGACTTTCAGAACAGTTATCAAGGAAGTAGCTATTGAGCAGGGTGTTTATGCAACATTCATGCCAAAGCCTTTCACTGAGCATCCAGGTTCTGGAATGCACACCCACATGTCTCTCTTCGAAGGTGACACAAATGCGTTCTATGACCC
>JBEDBW010000005.1:11786-18791 GCA_041177045.1 Actinomycetota bacterium
CTATGACCCATCTGGTGAATATCACATGTCAAAGACTGCCAAGAGCTTCATGGCCGGTATCTTGCGTCACGCTCCAGAGATCACTGCTGTTACCAACCAGTTTGTGAACTCATACAAGAGGCTCTGGGGTGGAGGAGAAGCTCCTTCATTTGTTTGCTGGGGACACAACAACCGTTCCGCTCTAATCAGAGTTCCGCTATACAAGCCAAACAAGGGAAACTCTGCACGTATTGAATACCGTGCAATTGATTCAGCTGCTAACCCTTATCTTTCATATGCTCTGCTTCTGTCAGCAGGCCTAAAGGGTATTGAAAACAACTACGAGCTACCTGCTGAAACCGAAGACAACGTTTGGGATCTATCTGATTCTGAACGTCGTGCAATGGGAATCCAGTCTCTTCCTCAGTCTCTTGATCACGCGATTCGTCTTCTTGAAGAATCTGAACTCGCTGCTGAAGTTCTAGGTGAGCAGGTGTTCAGTTACGTTCTTGCAAACAAGCGCAAGGAGTGGAGCGACTACCGTTCACAGGTAACTCCTTTTGAATTGAAGACCAACCTCGAAGTTCTCTAATGTCCACAGCAAGATCTAGTGGATCTCTAGCTTCACTTGCCAGGTATGGTTTTACCGATCTTGATGGAACCATAGCAAAACTAGATGAACTTGTTTCTCTAGTTGGAGATAGTGGAAGATCTGCTCTTGCTTCTCTAAGTAAGTCTGCCAACCCTGACCAAGCTTTAGATTTTCTAATCAGGATTTCACGCGATAGTAAATCAGCAGTGAAGAAACTGCTTTCAAAAGAAGAATCTGCTCTTAGGCTTTGCAGATTACTTGGTGCTTCATCCGCCCTAGCTGAGTTTGTTGCCCTAAATCCTGAAGTTCTAAAAGAATTCGAGAAAGAGCAAAAACTCTTAGACCGCGATGGGTATGTTCAACTCTTCACCAAGGCACTATCTGATGGCTCAACGCCTGGAAATGTGCAAGTGACTATTCTTCGCAAGGTGTATCGCACAGAGCTAGCAAAGATAGCCATCTTTGATTTATCTGCGGTTAGTCCTATGACTGTTCAGCCGAGAGTCTCTTTAGCTTTAGCTGACATCGCTACTGCTGCCTTAGAAGCAGGTCTAGTCATTGCTAGAAGAGAACTATTCTTCACATCTGAGTTTGGGTTGTTTACCCAGGAAGAAGTGATGGCTACTCGTTTGGCAGTCATAGGAATGGGTAAAGGCGGGGCAGGGGAACTGAACTACATCAGCGATGTTGATGTCATCTTCGTAGCTGAATCAGCAGATCCAGAGCTAGAGAACACAAGAATGCTGGAGATTGCGACCAAGTTAGCTACCCGCATGATGAGGGCTATGGATTCAACTAACCAAGAGCCGGCACTATGGCAAGTCGATGCCAACCTAAGACCTGAAGGCAAAGCTGGAGCACTTGTTAGAACTCTTGATTCTCATGCTTCCTACTTCTCACGTTGGGCTGAGAACTGGGAGTTCCAAGCCTTACTAAAAGCAAGACCAATGGCTGGAGATAACGAACTTGGAGCTGCTTACTTTGAAGCAATGAACCCTCTAGTTTGGGAATCAACGCAGCGTGAAAACTTTGTTGAATCAGTTCAGAAAATGCGTGAGCGAGTCAGCGGAAACATTCCTGCTGATGAAATTGATCGCCAAATCAAACTCGGTCCTGGCGGGCTTAGAGACATTGAGTTTACTGTTCAACTATTGCAGCTCGTTCATGGTCGTACTGATAACACTGTTAGAGCAGCAGATACTCTGACTGCGATTGATGAACTATCTACCGGTGGCTACATTGGTAGATCTGAAGCTGCCGAGTTCTCCGCACACTATAAGTTCCTAAGAGTTCTCGAGCACAGAATTCAAATGTCGAAGATGAGAAGAACTCATCTCATGCCAGTAGAAGAAGACGCTCAAAGAGTTATTGCTAGATCAATCAATTTAGATTGGACAGCTGGGGAGCTTCTAGAAAACTGGTCTGAAGTAAAACTTCAGGTTAGAGCCCTGCACCAAAAGATTTTCTACCGTCCACTCCTTGCTGCAGTTTCAAAAGCAGGAGGCGGACTTGAGCTTTCAAATGAGCAAGCATCTGACAGATTGCTGGCGATTGGTTATCTAAACCCAGCTGGAGCGTTGCAACACATATCCGCGTTGACCTCAGGTCTATCTAGACGTGCACAGATTCAAAAACAACTGCTACCTGTTCTATTGCAGTGGTTCTCTGAAGGAACTGACCCAGACTCTGCTCTGCTTGCGTTTAGAAGACTGAGCGAGAATCTAGGCGAATCACACTGGTATTTGAGAATGCTAAGAGATAGCTCTGGTGCGGCTGAGAGACTAAGCATTGCTCTCTCCAATAGTCGATTAGCTACAGCTCTGTTAGAACTAATCCCTGAAGGTGCTGCCTGGTTTGAAGACCCAGATCAACTAATTCCAGCAACTCTAGATGAGCTAACAGAACAGTCGCTATCGCTTGCTTCAAGGCACGAGGATCTAGATGATTTTGCTAAGGCGGTAAGACACATTAGACGCAGAGAAACACTTCGTCTCGCCCTTGGTTCCGTTGTTGGAGAGCTGAATATCAGTGGAGTGTCTCAAGGTCTATCAGATCTAACCGAGTGGTACTTAACTACTTTGGCTAAAGCTATTCAAGTTTCATTGTCCAAGGAGCTAGGTCAAGATGTTGATTTTGGAATTGTCGCCATGGGTAGATTCGGTGGACAGGAATTAGGTTTCGGTAGCGATGCGGATGTCATGTTCGTCTATCGAAACGATGAATCAAGTCAGTCGGAGCAATCTCAAAAGCTAGCGGAGAAGGTAATTTCTGAACTTCACAGGTTAGGCAAAGACCCGCAGCTTGAGTTTGAAATAGACATGAACCTAAGACCCGAAGGTAAGAACGGGACAGTTGCTAGATCAGTTGATTCCTATCGCGCCTATTACAGTCGTTGGGGCGATATCTGGGAGAACCAAGCCCTTCTTAGAGCTCGAATGATTTATGGCAGTCAAGAGCTAGTGGCTGAGTTCAATGAGGTTATTGATCAATACCGTTACCCGAGTGAACTAAGCAGTAAATCAATCATCGAGATTAGACGCATCAAGGCTCGCATAGAGACTGAGCGTCTGCCGCAAGGAGCAGACCCTAAACGCCATCTGAAGCTCGGTAGAGGCTCTCTAAGCGACATTGAATGGCTTGTGCAACTTCTTCAACTCAAACATGGCAACGAGTTCCCAGGTATTAGAACACCAAAAACCTTGGATGCTCTAAAGGCTTTAGTTGAGTCAGGTTTGATGGAAGAACACGATGCCAGAGTGTTAGCTGAAGCATGGACGTTGACCAGCAGAGTTCGATCCTCCGGTGTCCTTTGGTCAAACAAAGTTTCTGATGTGCTCTCACTAGATAGAAGACAGCTTGAAGGCATGGCGAGGATTCTTGAATACCCGAGAGGCTCGGCTAGTGCTCTGGAAGAGGATTACCTCGCTCACACCAGAAGATCCAGACAAGTATTTGAAAGACTCTTCTACAACTAGACAAAGAAAAAAGCGGGCCATCTAGAAAGATGACCCGCTTCTTCTTTAGAAACTAAACGCCGTAGTAAAGCTCGAACTCGAACGGGTGTGGTCTCTGAGCAAACTGCTTGATTTCCTTCTCACGCTTGTAGTCAATCCAAGTTTCGATTAGATCCTTGGTGAATACATCTCCTGCTAGCAGGTATTCGTGGTCAGCTTCAAGAGCCTTTAGAACTTCTTCTAGAGAGCCTGGAACCTGAGGAATGTTCTTTGCTTCCTCTGGTGGCAACTCATAAAGGTCTTTGTCAACTGGAGCGTGTGGCTCAATGCGGTTCTTGATTCCATCAAGACCAGCCATCAACATCGCAGCGAAAGCAAGGTAGGCGTTACCTGATGCATCTGGTGCACGGAACTCAATACGCTTTGCCTTCGGGTTTGTTCCAGTCATTGGAATACGAATAGCAGCTGATCTGTTTCCTGCTGAGTAAACAAGGTTTACTGGAGCTTCGAAACCAGGAACTAGACGACGGTAGCTGTTTACAGTCGGGTTGGTGAATGCAAGCAAGCTTGGAGCGTGCTTTAGTAGACCACCGATGTACCAGCGAGCCATGTCTGAAAGACCGCCGTAGCCGTTCTCGTCGTAGAACAATGGCTTGCCATCCTTCCATAGTGACTGGTGAACGTGCATACCTGAACCGTTGTCACCAAATAGTGGCTTAGGCATGAAGGTAGCTGTCTTGTTGTAGTTGTATGAAGTGTTCTTAACGATGTACTTGAATTTCAGAACGTCATCAGCTGACTGAACTAGAGTGCTGAATCGGTAGTTAATCTCACACTGACCAGCAGTACCAACTTCGTGGTGGCTACGCTCAACAACTAGTCCAGCCTTTTCAAGGTTTAGGACAATTTCGTCACGGATGTCAGCTAGGTGATCAACTGGTGAAACAGGGAAGTAGCCACCCTTGTAAGGTGTCTTGTTTCCTAGGTTACGACCGCCATCTGACTCAACTTCACGAGCTGAGTTCCAAGCACCTTCGATTGAATCTACGAAGTGGTAAGCAGTGTTTGACTTGGTCTCGTAGCGAACCTCATCGAAGATGAAGAATTCAGCTTCAGGAGCGAAGTACGCTGTGTCAGCAATTCCAGTTGAAGCAAGGTATGCCTCAGCCTTCTTAGCAACCTGACGTGGGTCACGGTGGTAGATCTCACCGTTACGTGGGTTGTAGATATCGAAGTTGATGATCAGGGTCTTCTCAACACGGAAAGTGTCAAGGTATGCAGTTGAGACATCTGGGATTAGCTGCATGTCTGATTCGTGAATTGATGCAAATCCTCTAATTGAAGATCCATCGAAAAGCTGTCCGTTAACGAAGAAGTCTTCGTCAATCTGGCTCACTGGAAGGTTGAAGTGTTGCTGGACACCAGGTAGATCAGTGAAGCGTACGTCTAGGAACTTGACGTCTTCATCTTTGATGTACTTGATGACCTCGGATGCTGATTTAAACATAGGGTTAGCCCTTCAAAGGTTTGTGGATTCGAACGTTCCGTTACGCTCAACATAACTTTATAGCTCTGGCGGGGCTGAAACCGCCAATCAATGTTTCGGGATTGTAAAACCTTGAAAACCTACTGGATTCGGCGGGAAGCCCTCATCTTTGTAGGGTCAATACCCTTAGGGATTGGTAGCCCTGATCTACTGTCAATTGAAGCCAAACGGTTCTGAACAGCATTGATTTCAGCACGGTTTAGGGTTCTCTTTAGCTTAGAAACCTTCTTGTGTAGCTGTGCCAACGGGACGCCCTCGCCATCTTGGGAGGTGTAGAAGGTGTGCACTGTGACTCCGGAAGCTAGTCTCTGGACCTTGCGTCTCTCGTCTTCAAGTAGAGCTCTAGCACTGGTCTTAGAGCCTTCAGCCATAAGAACAACACCTGCTGGGCCAACAATACGGAAAACCATGTCCTTGGTGCGAGCGTTGATGGCAACAGGTTGACACTCGACCAGGCTCATCCTCGTACTTCTTGAAGATGGCTGTGTTTGCTCTGGTAGTCATGGTTAGAAGAAGAGTTAGGTAGGCGGTCACGAGAGCTAGAACTACCCAAATAACCATTCCGAGGAAGTTCAATCCTGAAACCAAAGCTCCAACAACGGTGATAACTATGAATGCCAATGACGCAAAGAGGATGCCAATAGGCATTGCCTTAGGGTCAACTTCCTTAAGGAATTTTGTCTGCTGGCGGAACTGAGAGAACATTCCGTTGCCCTTAGGTCTTTTTACTTTTTCTTTTTTAGCCATTGTTCTGCCTTTTCGTCTTTTTTACTTTACCGCTTGGCTGAAGCCATCTTTGGCAGCAGCTTCGGCTAAGTGTTGCAAGTGTTCTGGAATTATGTCGCCACGCTTCATCATCGATTGAGCCCATAGTCGTCCAGCTCGGTAGCTGCTTCTAACTAGAGGACCGCTTAGAACGCCTAGGAAGCCCATGCCTTCAGCAATCTCTTTGAGTTCAACGAACTCTTGAGGCTTTACCCATCTAGATACTGGATGGTGTCTAACGGTAGGTCTTAGATACTGAGTAATGGTGATGATATCTGTTCCAGCATCGTAGAGATCCTGTAGCGCTTGGATAACTTCAGAAATCTCTTCACCCATACCAAGAATCAAGTTGCTCTTGGTAACCATTCCTGCATTTCTTCCCTGAGTAATTACATCTAGTGATCTCTCGTAGGTAAATGCCGGTCTAATCTGCTTGAAGATTCTTGGCACAGTCTCAACGTTGTGGGCAAAAACTTCTGGCTTGGCATCAAAGATTTTCTGCAGAAGTTCTGGCTTACCTGAGAAGTCAGGAATCAGAATCTCAACTCCGGTACCAGGGGACTGCTTGTGGATCTGACGAATTGTTTCTGCATAAAGCCATGAACCTTCATCAGGAAGATCATCTCTAGCAACACCGGTAACAGTGGCGTATCTAAGCTGCATCTTCTTTACAGACTGACCAACTCTTCTTGGTTCATCTGGATCTAGGTTGGCAGGCTTACCTGTGTCAATTTGGCAGAAGTCACAACGTCTTGTGCATTGAGCTCCACCAATCAGGAATGTCGCTTCACGGTCTTCCCAGCACTCGAAGATGTTTGGACAACCTGCTTCTTGGCAAACAGTGTGAAGGCCTTCAGTTTTTACAAGAGTGTGAAGAGCTTGGTACTCAGGACCCATCTTTGCTTTGGTCTTGATCCATTCAGGTTTTCTCTCAATGGGTACTTCAGCGTTTCGGGCTTCAACCCTAAGCATCCTCTTAGGTGCTACTGGTTCTTCACTCAATTTGAAACCTTCTCTATTTCAACTAGACGTCTCTGAATGATTTCAGCTGCCATGGCTGGAGTGACATCACGGTTAAGCAACTTGCTTATCGTACTTGTTTCAGCATCCTTGATACCGCAGGCGATGATGGTTTCGTAAGCATCCAGAGAGTTATTACAGTTCAAGGC
>JBEDBW010000006.1:0-11745 GCA_041177045.1 Actinomycetota bacterium
ACTCCGTGGAATACTCCAGCGTTTACTTTCATGCCTGTCTTCATGTCCTTCATTGAGGTGAAGAAGCCAGCTAGCAAAGCTGCGATACCTAGGATATGTAGTACTAGAAATATATGAACGATTAGATCTCTTGTGGAGTCTTCCATTTGTTTCCTTTTGTAGAAGTTGTTTCCACTCTAGCGAAGGCGTGCCATCATCACTGCAGCCTCAACTGCTTCTGCACCTTTGTCTTCTTTACTGTTCGGTAAACCGGCTCTATCTAGTGCTTGTTGAGCGTTGTCTACGGTTAGTAAACCGAACCCGATAGGTACTCCATAGTCCAGCTGAACTCTGGTTAGACCATCAGTAGCTGCATTGCAGACATATTCAAAGTGAGGGGTCTCACCTTGAATAACAACACCTAGAGCGATGATTACATCAGCATCGTCTTCGGCTGCCCACTTAGCTGCAAGAGGTAATTCGAATGCTCCTGGCACTCGCACGATGCTGTAGACATCGTTACCAGCAGCCTTCAGAGATCGCTCTGCTCCTGCAAGTAGGGCATCGGTGATCTCTGTGTGCCAGCTGGTTACCAAGATGGTTACTGCTAGATCGCTTGCGTCTATTTCTAGTTTTGGTGCGTGGCCTGCCATTACATTTCCATTTCTGCGACGATTTGAGGAAGACGGTGACCCATCTTTGATCTCTTTGCTTCTAGGTAGCCAAGGTTCTGAATCGCTTCACCAACAATTACCGGAACGTATGAGTTCACAGGAATACCGTCATCGGTAAGGAAGTTAGCCTTGGCTGGGTTATTAGTCATTAGTCGAACGCTCTTCACACCTAGTTCTCGAAGGATAGAAGATGCTGCTCCATACTCTCTAGCTTCGCTAGGAAGACCTAGGGCAAGGTTGGCTTCTACTGTGTCTAGACCTTGCTCCTGAAGTGCGTATGCCTTGAGCTTGTTTAGTAGACCAATACCGCGACCTTCTTGGCCTCTTAGGTAAATAACAATTCCACCCTTAGGGTCAGCTTCAATCATGTCTAGGGCATATTGCAGCTGTGGTCCACATTCACACTTCAATGAACCAAATGCTTCACCGGTAATACATTCAGAGTGCATACGAACTAGAACATCGTCACCAGTTGGGTTTCCCTTAATGATTGCTACGTGATCAGCGCCAGTCTTGATGTCATAGTAACCACGAACTTTAAAGTCACCGTGAATGGTTGGAATGTTAGCTTCTGCTTCAAATCTGATTCGGTTGTTATCACGGTGAACATGGTTAATGTTGTGGGCAGTTAGGTGCTCCACCAGCTGAGCGATGGTGACTACTGGAAGGTTCTCCTTTTCACCAACTTCCATAAGTTCAGGCAGACGCATCATTGAACCATCTTCGGTAACCATCTCACCGATGATTCCTACTGGAATTAGGCCAGCGAGCTTCAGAAGATCAACAGCTGCTTCAGTGTGACCTGGGCGACCGTGCACACCATTTTGGTGAGCACGAAGCGGAATGATGTGACCTGGTCTGATGAAAGATTCAGGACCAGATGATTCACTAGCAAGTGTCCTTGCAGTTAGTGCTCTATCACTTGCTGAAACACCGGTTGACTCACGAGCAGCAGCATCAACTGTGATTGTGTAGCTAGTGCCGTGAGGGTCTTGGTTGTCCATTGTCATAAGTGGAAGCTCTAGCTCATTAGCCTTACCATCTTCCATAGGTGCACATAAGAAACCCGTGGTGTTCTTGACTAGCCAAGCCATCCACTCGGTAGTTGCGAACTGAGCGGCAATAATTGCATCGCCTTCGTTCTCTCGGTTTTCATCATCCGCTACTAGAACCGGCTTACCGTTTCGTAAAGCATCCAATGCTTGCTCGATTGTTGATAGTGCCATTAGTTGTTTCTCATCTCTAGTAGTCGTTCTATGTGCTTTGCCATTACATCAACTTCAACGTTGATCTTGTCACCAGGCTTCTTATAGCCCAAGGTGGTAAGTTTTAGGGTTTCTGGAATCAGGCTAAGACCAACAAAGTCCTCACCTAATTCGTTAACTGTTAGCGAGATTCCATCAAGGGTGATTGAACCCTTGAGTACTACATACTTCATCAGTTCCTTAGGAACAGAGATACGAACCCAGTCCCAGTTCTCACTAGGTTCTCTAGAAATGAATTCACCAACACCATCAACATGGCCTTGAACATGGTGGCCACCGAAGCGGGTCTGCATGGTCATGGCTCGCTCTAGGTTGATTGGATCGCCAACTTTCACATCAGCCAAGCTGGTAAGCCTTAGAGTCTCATGCATTACATCAGCGCTGAAAGTGCCATTCTCAATCTCAATTGCAGTAAGGCATGTGCCACTGCAAGCAATAGAGTCTCCACGCTTGATGTCACTTGTGACAAGGGGTCCTTTTACAGTCAGTCTGATTGCATCAGGCTGCTGCTCAATAGCAACTACTTCACCTAGTTCTTCAATGATTCCGGTAAACATTAGTTACTCTCCTTTGGGATAGCTCTCATAAACACATCAGCCCCAAGCTGCTTGATCTCAACAAACTCAAGAGCAACAGCGTCCTTCATAGTAGAGATACCAATATCCGTTACGGCAACATTTGTGCCACCAACAAGAAGTGGTGCTTGATAAATCAAAATCTCATCGAATAGACCCAGTGAGATAAACTCACTGGCGAGTTCTGCTCCACCTTCAACCAAGATGTGTCTCATTCCTCTGTTCCAGAGTTGAGCAACAACATCTTTGAGATCGTGAGTTCTAAGTTGAACTGTTGGAGCGTCTTCGTTAAAAACTCTTAGGCCCTGGTCAAGTTCACTGTTACCAACAACTACTCGAAGTGGTTGGTGTTCATAACGAGTACCATCTGGTTTTCTAGCTGTTAGATCAGGGTTGTCGTACTTTACAGTTCCTGTTCCAACCAGGATTGCATCAATTCTCGATCGTCTTAAGTGGACATCTTCTCTAGAAACAGAACCAGAAATCCATTTACTGGTTTTATCGCTAGCTGCAGTTCTGCCATCAAGTGTTTGAGCCCACTTGAGTGTGATGTAAGGACGCTGTTTCTTCATAGCTGTTAGCCAAACAACAGACTGTGCATCTGCTTCTGCTTCAAGAACACCTTGGATAACTTCAACACCTGCATCAGCGAGAGTCTTTGCTCCATTAGCTGATTCATTGCCTGGATCTTTACTTGCATAAACAACTCTTGAGATACCAGCTTCAATTAGAGCAATTGCACAAGGACCAGTTCTTCCAGTGTGATTACATGGCTCAAGAGTTACAACAGCAGTTGATCCTTCTGGAACTCCGTTAGGTAACTTACTTAGAGCATCCACTTCAGCATGAGGAGTTCCTGCACCTTTATGCCATCCCTCGGAGATGATGTTCAAATCTTTATCAAGGATGATTGCTCCAACTTGAGGGTTAACACCGTAGGCAGGTCCGAGTAGGGCAAGTTCAAGTGCCCGATGCATCATCGGTTCAAACTGCCTTTTGTCGGTCATCCCGAGCCTTTCTAAAAGGTCCTCGGGGTAGGGTCGGTAAGCGACCAAAGGTCAGGCCAAGTTAGGCCAAACCTTCTGTTCTTCTACCATCCGGACTTTAACCGTCGGTTCTGGAGTTTCACCAGATCAACCGCCAAACCAATTACCTAGGTATTTGTCGCCATCTAAGGCAGCTTGTCGGGTCGCGGACTATAACCGCCGGTTCAGATTTACACTGACCCCGAAGAACTGTTATTACCTCTAAAGCATGCCAGATTAGGGCAACAAAAGCGACCTAATACGCCTTGGGCTAAATGGAGCTAATTAGCCCTTTACAGAGCCCGCCAACAGACCTCTAACGAAGTAACGCTGGAGGGCAAAGAAGACGATTAGTGGCACAATCATGGACACGAAGGCACCTGCAGTCAGAAGTTCCCAACCGCTACCTCTAGAACCAACCATCTCAGCGATACGCACTGTTAGAGGGGCGACCTGCTTCACTCCACCACCGAAGGTTAGACCAACCAAAAGGTCATTCCAGACCCATAGGAACTGGAAGATTGAGAAGGAAGCGATAGCTGGTACTGAGAGCGGAAGAATGATCTTGCTAAACAGGGTGAACCAGTTGGCTCCATCAACACGAGCCGCTTCAATCAGTTCCCTAGGGATCTGAGATAGGAAGTTGTGAAGAAGGAAGATAGCCAAAGGAAGACCGAAGATTGTGTGGGCTATCCAGATTGGAATGAAAGTTCCTGTAATTCCAAGATCAGGAATGATGACGGTATCTCCAATTACAAGACCCTTTGAGAAGAGTTGTAGGAGAGGAATAAGGGTCAGCTGTAGTGGCACAACCTGGAGACCAAAGATGATGAAGAAGATGGTGTCTTTACCTCTGAAGTTAAACCAAGCAAGAGCATAGGCAGCAAACAGAGCGAGAGTAATTGGGAAGACCACCGCTGGAATTGTCAGTGCAAAGCTATTGAAGAAGAACTGGGCAAGAGGTGGGTTGGTAGTTGAACCTTGGAAAAGCACTTGACCGTAGTTTTCCAAAGTAAAACTTGGGTTAGTAAAGAATGTCCACCAACCACTGTTGTTGATGTCTTTCTCAGGTCGAATAGATGAAACCAAAAGACCGAAGGTCGGAATGGTCCAAAGGATTGCGATGATTACCGCAATAGCTGATGCTATTGGAGATGCGAATATGTCTTTAGCTTTTTTCCGAGTGCTCATTATCTCTCAGCCCTCTCACGTCTTAGTTGTCTAATGTTGTAGGCGATGATTGGCAAGACACACACTAGAAGGATTACAGCCAAAGCACTTCCCTGACCGTAGTTCATTTGTCTAAAGCTTTGAGAATACATTTCGTTAGCAATAACGTTGGTCTCGAAGTTTCCACCAGTCATTGTTCTTACGATGTCGAAGACCTTCAATGTTCCGATAGCTGTGGTGGTTAGAACAACAATGATTGTTGATCTAATCATCGGCACTGTGACTCTTACGAATCGCTGCCAGTTGCCTGCTCCATCAAGCATGGCAGCTTCCACGACTTCATCTGGAACGTTCTTCATGGCTGCTGACAGCACGACCATTGCGAAACCTGTCTGAATCCAGATCATTACCAAGATAAGTAGAAGTGTGTTGCCTGGAGCTTCAAGCAACCAGTTAGGTGGGTTGACTCCAAAAGCTTTTGAAATAGCACTGAATAAACCGATGTCTGGCTTATCCAGGTTTGGTTGGAAGTTATAAACAAACTTCCAGATAACACCGGCACCAACAAACGAGATCGCCATTGGTAAGAAGATTAGAGATTTGACTACACCTGGTCGCTTCATGCGATCGGTTAGGTAAGCAATAGCAAGACCTATGAAGGTCGAGAGAATTGGTACGAATAGAACCCACACAAATGTGTTTCTAAGAACGATTAAGATTTCTGGAATTGTGAAAGACCAGACATAGTTATCGAATCCAACAAACTCTGTGCTGTCGGCATTCATGAAAGACATAACAAGTGTTCTAAGAGTTGGGTAAACCAAACCAATTAGAAGAAAGAGAACTGCCGGGGCTAGGAATACCGCGTACTTGAGCCATTCCTGCACTCTGACATTTACTCGAGAGGCGAGTAAGAAGACTAAATAAATTACAGCTGCGAAAGCTGCTAGGGCCACGATAAGAAGAATGAGGTTAGGGAAAATCACTTCCCAAGGGGTCTTGCGTGCTGCTGAGAACGCGGTGTTGATCATTTACTTCCTGACTTTGTTGAAATGGGGTGTGGTTTTCACTTTCGTGTCCACCACACCCCACTGCAAGGGTAGTTCTAGCCTAATTTAGTTCTTAGGCCATGATGCTTCAATTGCGTCAAGAACAGCCTTGTCAGACTTGTCTTCTGCAACCCAAGCGGTCATTTCTTTCCAGAATGTACCTGCACCAACAGCGGCTGGCATAACGTCAGAACCATCGAAACGGAAGGTTGTAGCGTTCTTTAGAATCTGAACTGCAACCTTGTTTACTGGGTCAGCAACGTTTGCTTCCTCTAGGCCCTTGTTAGCTGAGAACCAGCCACCAAGCTTTGCCTTCGCGTTGTTCCATAGTGGAGTTGTTAGGTAGTGCTGTAGAGCTGCAACTTCGCCACGGTCAGCGAAAGCTGCTACGAACTCTCCACCACCAAGAGCTGGCTTGTTGTCTGCAGATGTACCAGGGAAGTAGAACACTGAGATTCCGTTATCCATTGATGTGTCTGAAGGCTCAACGATTGTAGCTCCGTAGTCAGCGGCTAGGATTCCACCGATGAATGAAGCCTGACGGTGCATTGCACATGAACCATCAACGATTCCTGCTCCACCATCCTGGAATGTGGTTGTCGCGATTGACGCTACGTCACCAACATACTTAGGGTTCTTCAGGATCTTTCCTGCTTCACCGATAGCTGTAGCAACAGCTGGGTCGTTGAAAGGAATTCCGTGAGTAGTCCACTTGTCGTAGGTTTCTGCTGATGCGGTACGAAGCATGATGTCTTCCATCCAGTCAGTTCCAACCCAACCAGTTGCTTCACCAGAACCGAAACCAGCACACCATGGCTGAATCTTTCCTTCAGTAGCAATCTGCTCAGATAGGTCTAGCAGTTCCTGCCAGGTAGTTGGGATTGTGTAGTTGTTGTCTGCGAATACCTTCGGGTTGTACCAAACGAAAGACTTCACGTTTGCACCTAGTGGCGCAGCGAAGAATGTTCCGTCTACAGTTCCGTAGTTCTTCCAGTCAGGTGAGTAGTTAGCGTCAACTGATTCGCTCACCTTTGCAGGTGCTGCCACAAGGCTGTCCTTGAAACGTGCAAGTAGACCTGGCTGTGGGAAGATCGCTAGATCAGGTGCAGTTCCACCTTCAACGCGAACAGCAATCTGAGCTTCGAACTCCTGAGTACCGTTCCAGTTAACTGTGATGCCTGTACATTCTTCGAATTCAGCGAATGACTCGACGAACAGATCAGCTTCTGGAGCGATGATGGTTGTGTATACCTCAACCTCAGTGCCCTCGAAGCCCTGGTAATCTGCGTACGCTTCACAACCGGCAGCAACGCCGTTATCTGCTGGCGCACAACCTGCTAGAAAAAGCGTTGCAACAGCTGCAGATGCAGTAGCCGCTAGAACGCGCTTTGTTTTAAAGCTCATTAATTTCTCCTTGATAGTAATGGGCGGGGCGTAGATAACGCCTCACCAATAATCTAGTTGAGGTTTGAGCCCATTTGGGCTTGGAAGTTCACGCCTAGATAACGATTTAGAAAAGGCTTACATCCCTGTAGATTGCTAGGGGGAGAGCCTGTAAAAGAGGCCCTGTTTACCTATTTTTGTGTAAATATTTGCAGAAATACTACTTAGCTCGGATGAACCCTACTCGGTCATAAACCAGGGCCAAGGTGGTTTCAGCCACTTCTCGAGCCTTTTCGGCACCTGATGCTAGAAGGCGATCTAGTTCAGCAGGGTCACTCATGAGATCGTTGGCTCTATCTCTGATTGGGCCAAGAGCACTAATAACAACATCTGCTACTTCACCCTTTAATACGCCATAGCCAGCACCTTGGAATCTATCTTCTAGTGAAGCTAGAGATTCACCACTAATAGAGGAGTGAATAGAAAGAAGGTTTGTAACGCCTGGTTTGGTCTCCCAGTCAACTCTGATTGATGAGTCTGTATCGGTAACAGCGCTCTTAATCTTTTTCATGATGGTTGAATCGTCATCCATGAGGTTCACAAGACCCTTAGGGTCGCCAGCTGACTTGGACATCTTTGCTGTTGGATTCTGAAGATCGTAAATCTTTGCTGTTTCCTTCAAGATGTGTGCTTCAGGAATAGTAAAGGTTTGACCATATCTTGTGTTGAAGCGTTCTGCTAGATCTCTGGTTAGTTCTAGGTGTTGTCTTTGGTCTTCACCAACTGGAACTGCTTTTGGTTGGTATAGCAATATGTCTGCTGCTTGAAGAATTGGATAAGTAAAGAGTCCAACAGATGCGGAATCACTTCCAGCTTTTTGAGACTTGTCCTTGAACTGAGTCATACGACTTGCTTCACCGAAACCGGTGATGCAGTTTAGAACCCAAGCTAGTTCAGCGTGAGCTGGAACGTGGCTTTGAACAAATAGTGCAGAGTCCTGCGGGTTGATTCCTGCTGCTATATATTGAGCAGCAGTTCTTCTGGTGTTGGCTCTAAGTTCGTTAGGGTCTTGAGGGACTGTGATGGCGTGCAGATCAACAATCACATAAAAAGCGGTGAAGTCTCTTTGCATATTGACCCAGTTAACTAGGGCTCCAAGGTAGTTACCTAGGTGCAGAGATGAAGCACTCGGCTGCATGCCGCTTAGAAGATTTGCTTTGCCAGTCATGTTAGATAGCGTACTCAACAACAACGGGGGAATGGTCCGTGAAACGGGTATCGTAGCTAGCTGCTCTATGAACCTTGTAGCCAGAGGCAACCTTGGCTAGCTTTGGCGTTGCTAATTGGTAGTCAATTCTCCAACCGGTATCGGTATCAAAAGCCTGTCCTCTATAGCTCCACCAGGTGTATGGGCCAGGGACTTCTGGGTGAGCTGCTCTACCTAGATCTATCCAGCCCTGCTTGTGCATCCAGGTATCGAAGTAGGCACGTTCTTCAGGAAGGAACCCAGCGTTCTTGAGGTTGCCTTTCCAGTTCTTGATGTCTAGTTCTGTATGTCCAACGTTAAGGTCCCCAACAACTACAACCAGACCATCTTCTTTTCTAAGCTCAGCCATTCTCTTTGTCATGGCATCTAAGAACTTGTATTTCTCAACCTGCTTAGGGGTATCTACTTCACCTGAGTGAACGTATGTGCTGATGACCGTGACAGTCTTACTCTTTATCTTGAAATCTACTTCCAGCCATCTGCCAGCACTGTCAAAACTCTTGGGCCCAAGGGTGGTTCTTGAAGCCGCTGGCGCGACTTTAGAAATGACTGCTACTCCGGCTCTACCTTTGGCAGATGCTGAGTCATGAAGGATATGCCACTTCGTGCCATCATTCTGAAGTGCTTCGATAGCACTGAAAATCTCAATTACATCTGTAGTCTCAGCCCTTACTTCTTGCAGGGCAATCACATCAGGGGAGTGCTCGACAACCCATTCGGCGAAGCCCTTCTTGAAGGCGGCTCTGACACCATTGACGTTGATGGTTACTACGGAGAGATTAGTTGGCATGGGACAAGTTTAAGGTCATCTTAGACTTGTTAGGTGAGTGAACGCGTATTAGTTGGTGCCGGTGTTGGCACAGGTGTATCCATAGCACCAGCGTTCATCTATAGATCAGAACGTTATGTTCCATGGGACAGTGAAGCCAAAGGTTCACCCAGAGGTCTAGTAGCAATCAGAGCAGCACTAGAAGATGTTGCTAAAGAGATTGAAATGGCAAGATCAGAAACTGACGATGAGTCAGCTGACATTCTTGATGCTTTAATTCTGGTTCTAGAAGATCAGTCTTTGATGGAGAGCATTAAGGTTCGACTAGCTGACGGAGCTAATTCTCAAAGAGCAGTCATGGGGGCATTCAAGTTAGCTGCTGAGGCCCTTGCTCAGCTTGGTGAGTACTTTGCAGAGCGATCAAATGACATTAATGAATTAGGTGAGCGAGTCATAGACAAGCTCACTGGCAAAGAAGATTTGATTTGGCCAACAGAACCATTTGTTCTAGTGACCGACAACGTAGGCCCTCTAGAAATGGTGAAACTTCAGAAGAGTTCAATAGCTGGACTTGTTTCTAGCTTGGGCAGCCCAACCTCACACACTTCAATTTTGGCTAGAGGCATGAACCTACCAACAGTTGTTTCTGTGAGTGGAACAGAGTTCATCCAATCGGGAGATCAACTAATTGTTGACTCATCAAGTGGACAGGTTCTTGTTAGACCTGATGAATTAGAAGTTGAGCAGTACTCAAAGGCTGCTGAAGAAAGCAAGCCTGAGCCGGGCTTGTCTATAGAAGAACTGAATTTGCCAGTGAAGTTGTATGCAAACCTAGGCTCTAGTTCTGAAGGAGATGCTGCTTTAGCGTTTGGAGCTCAAGGGGTAGGCCTATTTAGAACAGAACTACTTTTCCTTGGAGAAAAGACCGCACCATCTTTAGAGACCCAAGTATTGGAATACTCCAGGTTGCTTGATCAGTTCCCTGATCAGGTAGTTATTGTTCGAGTTCTAGATTTAGATACCGATAAGC
Organism: Actinomycetota bacterium; assembly: GCA_041177045.1. GTDB lineage: Bacteria > Actinomycetota > Actinomycetes > Actinomycetales > Microbacteriaceae > Rhodoluna. Next base: position 10,187 of record JBEDBW010000006.1, read on the forward strand.
CACTACCTTTCCTAAAGCTGACTGAAAAAGGTAAGTATGCCAATCGTGGGTTCCAAGCCCTGCTTGCAAACCCTGAAGCTTTGATAACCCAACTAACGGCACTCAGCCTTGCTTCACAAAAGTACCCAAGTGCAAAGCTCTGGGTAATGGCACCAATGGTTTCAACAGCAGAACAAGCAGTTGAGTTTGTGAGAATGGCAAAGAAGCTAGGTCTAGAAACTGTTGGCGTAATGATTGAAGTTCCTGAAGTTTGTGAACCAGATGTTCTTGAACAAATATTAGAAGTAGTTGATTTCTTGAGTATTGGAACTAATGACCTAACTCAATACACGTTGAATCATGATCGAATGGATTCACCTCTACCTGTATCAGAGGTACGTTCCCCAGAGGTACTGCGCCTGATTGAGAGAGTTTCTAAGGCGTGCGTTAAAGCTGGAAAGCCAATTGGGATATGTGGTGAAGCTGCAAGCGATCCGGTTTCAGCAAAACTGTTTATTGATTTTGGAGTGACATCTTTATCTGCATCGCCAGCACTTCTGCCTAGCTTGGCTAGAGCACTCAGTCTTTAAGGGTTATAAAGATAAAGTTCTTCTCTACGGAAACGTCATAACGTTGCAGGGACTTTCTAGCAGGACCTGTTCTAGGTGATCCAGATTCCATATCAAATTGCGATCCATGCCCTTTGCTCTGAGCCTGGCAAGCTAGGTTCTTGCCCTTAATTGAATTGATAGCGAGACCGTTGTGTGTGCAGCGTTGATCAAAGGCTCTGAAGACACCTGGCTTTGGTTGCGTGATTAGAACCATAAGATTCTTAGCTCCCGCCACTCTAAATGAGCTAGCTCCGCCAACTTTGATGTCCTTGGTTGAGCAAATCTTGTATTTCTTATGGCTAGCTAGGGCTGAAGAGCCAATTGAACTTAGGCCGATTGTTCCTGCTGCGATAGCTATCTTGGTTAGGAAGGACCTACGACTAACTCCAGAAATAGAATCATTCACCTCTTTATGTGCCCCGTCGGCAGGGCAAGAGTGGAATTCGGTCATAACTCAAGGATAAGCAAGAGGCATTAGCTAACCCAGTAAATGCGGGTATCTCTTAGATAACTTTCAGGTGAATTTAGCGGCGACCGCGAAGAACTGCTTGCTTTACCTCAGCAATAGCCTTAGTTACTTCAATTCCTCTAGGGCAAGCCTCGGTGCAGTTGAAGGTAGTGCGGCAACGCCAGACACCTTCTTTATCGTTCAAGATATCTAGACGAACCTCTGCTGCTTCATCTCTTGAGTCAAAGATGAAGCGGTGAGCGTTCACAATGCTGGACCGAAGTACTGGTTGTCTGTCCAGAACACAGGGCAAGAGGTTGTGCAGGCAGCACAAAGAATGCACTTAGTAGTGTCTTCAAATCTTGCACGATCTTCAGGTGACTGAATGCGCTCGGCTGTTGGAGTGTCTGAAGCAATAAGGAAAGGCTTCACATCTCTGTAGGCCTGGTAGAAAGGCTCCATGTCAACAACAAGGTCCTTCTCAACTTTTAGACCCTTGATTGGTTCAACGTAAATCGGCT
>JBEDBW010000007.1:0-10896 GCA_041177045.1 Actinomycetota bacterium
GTCATACGGAATTCCATGTGCTCTAGTCACATTTGAAGGTTTTGAAGATTCAGTGCACGGTAATGGAATCAAGTACGGTGACTACGCGCAAGGTGTTGGTCTTGATTCAATTAGTCCAATCGCAGTTGGTTTGGACTTCCAAAAGGTTGATTTCGAGCACCTAACAACCGATCACAAGATTTCTGATTCAAAGTTAGATGAAGTTGAAGCAGCAATTGTTAAGGGTCTAAGTTACCTTTAGACAAGAAGCTCAAAGCGGAGGAATTACATGTTTTATTTGGTGCGAATAGTTCTAAAGACTTTCCTTGCGTTATTCCCTAAGGGTAAGCACCGTAAGCAAGCTATTGGTCTAGCTGCTATCGCAACTATCGTTCCACTATCGCAACTATTTGTAATTCGCATCTTCAGCAATCTGATTCTGGATGGAAAAGATCAGCCATTTGAAAAACTAGTTGTTGACTTCATTCTTTTCCTAAGCCTTTTTGGTGTTTCACACCTAGCTACGTACTGGCAGAAAACTTACCGAGTCAAAGTATTCAACGAGGCTCTAAGTTCAAGACCAGGGGTAAGAAGCAAGATGAGTGAGTCTTGGGACTGGGCACTTACTTTTGAAACCAACAACCTGCTTCACACCTTCACCCAGATTCTTGTTCTAGGAACATTCTTCATTGTGGTGAACTGGCAGTCAGGTCTAGTGAACGTTGCTCTTGTTCTAGGTGCAATGATGATCATCAAATACATGTTCATCAAGCAGACTGCTACACAAGAGGCTTTTGCTTTAGCTCAAAGAAACAAAGAGCCAGTTACATCTTTTGCTAAGGTTGCCGCTCGAATCAAGTCAGCTGAGATGGGAACCCTTGTTGCTAACGCAGCTTTCGTAGTGTCCCTAACTGCTCTTCTACTATTCAGTCTTCAGGGAACTCTTGCACCAGCAGATGCTGTCATGCTCTTCCTTGGTTTCCGTATGCAGAACAACAACCTTGGACTCACAAGCGGATCGCTAATGAGATTCGCCAGAGCCAAGATCCTGAGTGAAAACGGCAACAAAGGTAAAGCTCCAAAAGTTGATGACGAAGACGAGTTGGGCTAAGCCCTAAATGGTTTCTCTTACTTTCGGATTCAGCACACTTGCTAACCGTCTATCAAACATTTCTTTACCTGATCTTTCTAACCATCCTGACTGGGATGTTTTAATCACAGTTCAAAGCGGAAATGAGCAATCTCCCACAGAAGCAGAATTAGCTAAAGCACCCACTGGTAAGAATGTTGAAATGCTTTCATTCCCAGGCGTTGGGGTAACCAAGCTGCGTAACCAGGTAATCAAAAACGCCAAGGGCAAATACCTGATCTTCTCTGACGATGACATCGTCTTTGATGAAAAGGGTTTGGTTGAAGCCATCTCTTACTTAGAGAAGACAGGTGCAGGGCTTCTTCTAGGCCAAGCAGTTGATGAGAATGGCAAGCTTCGCAAGTCTTACCCTTCTCAAGTCCAGAGATTGAATAAGTTCAATAGCGCCAAGGCTGCTACCTACGAGATGATTGTGGATCTAGAGCAGGTAAGAGCTGCCGGGGTCTTATTTGATGAGAACTTTGGTGCAGGAGCAGAGAAAACCTACCTAGGTGATGAGTACATCTTTATTTGCGACCTAGTTTCCGCAGGTATTCGCTGCGACTTTGTGCCAATAGTTCTTGCTTCTCACCCAACGGAGAGCTCAGGCAGTGGCTGGGGAACAGATCGAGACCGTGTTGCTAGAGCTCTAATCTTTGATCGTGCCTTCAAGGGCAACAGAACACTCCCCTTTATGGCTAGGGTGGCTTTCGGCTTGAAGAAGATAGGCAAAGGCTTGACCCTTGGCACCTTCATACGCTTCATTTTCAAGCGTTAGATATCCTGAAAAATCCCTGAATAGCTCTCGTCAGAGACCCTTCTATCCCTCTTTAAATCAAGGCTCTTAGGGTTAGACTTCTATAAACCTTGCGTTTTGTGCGAAACGCTTAGCTCCGAAGGGCACCATGTTTCGCATATTGACCACCACTAATCTGCGAATCAGAATGTCTTTCACATCAAGTGGTCACTAGTTAGGTAAAGAAAATGAAATCGAATAAAAAAGCCTCTGCTTCCGTTTTACTGGCTTCGCTTATCATCGGTATTTTTGGCATTGATGCCAACGCACTAACTCCTGTTGCTAAGGCAACAAAGGTAGCTGTTGTGACCACACCTACTACTGCAACCATCACTTGGAATGCTTTTGCTAAGGGCAAAGTTACTGAAGTAAAGATTGTTGCTTCAACTGGATCAAAGAAGATTACTAAGACTGCTTCTGCAACTGCTAAGTCTTTCAAGTTCACAGGGCTTTACCCTAACTCTTCTTATGCATTTAGCGTTTATGGAGTTAAAGGAAAAGTCTCTTCAGCCGCAGTAGTAGTAAGAGCTAAAACAAAAGTTTTCATGTGGGACAACACAATTTTCTTTGGTCAACCAGATGACATGATGATTGGTGCTGCAGACCAGATCCTGTATGCCCTTCCTACCGGTGGTGAAACAAATTTCAGCACAACCACTCCAACTATTTGTTCAGTTGTTAAAGTGGCTGACATTAGCTACCTAAGACCTGTTGCTGAAGGTGATTGTGCAGTAGTTGCTAGTAGCCCTGGCAATAGCCAATACAAGCCTGCTCCTGCTGTAACAAGAAACGTCTCAATCTCTATTCCTATGGGATCACTTGAAAAGACTTTACTTTGGTCTGAAGAGTTTGATGGAGCAGCAGGTGCTGGACCATCAACAGATAACTGGGTAATTGAAACCGGCGATGGTTGTAATACAGCTCCTGGCTGTGGCTGGGGTAACCAAGAATCACAGGCTTATGCAGCTTGTGCAATTAAGCAAAATGGTAGCGGCATCATGACAATCACTGCCTCGACTAAATTAGCGGAACCTAGTTGCACACTTAACAAGAACTGGACCAGCGGTAAGTTCACTACCCAGGGTAAACAGCACTTTACCTACGGTTACTTCGAAGCACGCATGAAGATGCCGGTTGGTGGAGGAACTTGGCCTGCATTCTGGACATTGGGCAGCAACATCGGAACTGTCCCATGGCCTAGATCAGGTGAGCTAGACATCATGGAGTACGCAGGTAACAGCCCGAATAAATCAACCTCAGCTGCCCACTACGCAAACTCATTAGGTCTACACGAATACAAGAGCGGGGCTCAGACTCACAGCTCTGCCCTATCGAGTGAATTCCATAACTACGGAATGCTCTGGACCCCTAACCAAGTTACTTTCACCTTTGATGGTGAAACACTTTTCGTATTGAAGAAGTCTGATACTGGCTTAGCTAACTGGCCATTTGGGCCAACAGCAGCTGGTGTTCACCCGAAGATGTATTTGATCTTGAACCTTGCGATGGGTGGAAACTACGGTGGTCGTATCGCCGGTGGATTCACCAAGGCATACTTCGATATTGATTACGTTCGCTACTACAGCGTCAATGGCTGGGGCACTGCTCCAACCAATAACTAATTCAAGAATTAGTTTTGAGGGAAGCCTAGGTTAATACCGCCATGGCTTGGATCAAGCCATCTGCTGGTAACTGTCTTTTCTCTGGTGTAGAAGTGGAAGCCTTGCACGCCGTGAGCTTTAGTATCTCCAAAGAGTGAACTCTTGAACCCACCAAATGAGTAGTAAGCGACTGGAACCGGGATTGGCACATTGATACCAATCATTCCAACTTCGACTTCATTCTGGAACTTTCTTGCAGCTCCACCATCATTAGTGAAGATTGCGGTTCCATTTCCGTATGCACCGTTGTTGATTAGCTCTAGGCCTTCTTCATAGCTAGCAACTCTCACAACAGATAACACTGGGCCAAAGATTTCATCTTTATAAACTCTTGAAGATGTTGGCACCTTATCGATAAGGGTTGGCCCTAGCCAGAAGCCATTAGGTTCACCATCTACTTCAACGCCTCTACCGTCAACCACAACAGTTGCTTTATCTTCGATAGCGATATCAATGTATGAAGCAACTTTGTCTCTGTGCTCTTTAGTGACTAGTGGGCCCATGTCGCAGTTACGAGTTCCATCGCCAACCTTGAGAGTTGCCATTCTTGACTTGATTTTCTCAATTAGGGAATCAGCAACAGGCTCTACAGCAACAACAACTGAGATTGCCATGCAACGCTCACCTGCTGAACCAAAACCAGCATTGATTGCTGAATCAGCAACTAGATCAAGATCCGCATCAGGTAGAACTAGCATGTGGTTCTTAGCTCCACCAAGTGACTGAACTCTCTTGCCGTGAGCTGTGCCTGTTTCATATACATATTTCGCAATAGGTGTTGAACCAACAAAGCTAATTGCCTGCACATCGCTATTGGTTAGTAGTTCGTCAACGGCAACCTTGTCACCCTGAAGAACATTGAAAACTCCATCAGGTAGACCAGCTTCTTTGAGCTTCTCTGCCATCCAAATAGCAGCTGAAGGATTCTTCTCAGAAGGCTTTAGGACAACTGTGTTTCCAGCTGCAATGGCAATCGGGAAGAACCACATTGGCACCATGGCTGGGAAGTTGAATGGGCTAATGATTCCAACAACACCCAGTGACTGTTTGATTGAGTAAACATCAATTGAAGTTGATACTGACTCGCTATAAGAGCCTTTTAGATGACTAGACAATGCTGTTGCATACTCAACAACTTCTAAGCCTCTAGTTACTTCTCCTAATGCATCAGGCAAAGTCTTGCCGTGTTCCTCGGTAACGATCTCTGCAAGTTCTTCTTTAGTAGCGTTCAGTATTTCTCTGAATTTGAACATGATCTGCTGACGCTTTGTTAGAGAAGTGTCACGCCATGAAGGGTAAGCGTCGCTTGCTGCCTGGATAGCCGCCTTCGCATCTTTGGTCTCAGCAAGTGCTACCTGTCTAACCACCTCACCGAGTGCTGGATTGAATACGTTTCCAGTTCTCGAAGATGAGTTAGCTACTTGGGTGCCATTTATGAAATGCCCGACTGTGCTCATGGTTTCTTCCTTAGTTTTTGATTGTTTTGCCTAGGGCCAATACTTTGAATCCTGCTGCTTGCCACTTGAGAGTATCCAAAACATTTCTTCCATCAATAATGAACTTATTATTCATTCCAACGATGGTGTTTGGATCTAGTTGACGATACTCTTGCCACTCAGTTGCTAGTACTACTGCATCCACACCACTAAATGCCTTCAGTAGATCCTGTTCGGTTGCAAGCTCAGGGTGCTTCTTGTTTACTCCTGGAAGAGCGATTGGGTCATGGACAATAGCAATCGCGCCAGCATTATTCAGCAGCAGGGCAATCTCAAGCGCTGGTGAATCTCTGACATCATCGCTGTCTGGCTTGAATGCTGCACCTAGAACAAGAATTGACTTGCCTTCAAGTGTTCCAAGCTCCTCGGTCAACATAGCTAGAACACGGTCTCTTCTTCGAATGTTAATCTTGTCAATCTCTTTTAGGTAAGCAACCGATTGGCCAACACCTAGCTCTTCTGCTCTAGCCATCAACGCACGAATATCTTTAGGAAGACATCCACCTCCAAAGCCAACACCGTTGCGAAGGAACTTGTTACCGATGCGTTCGTCATAGCCGATAGCTGTTGCAAGTTGAGATGCATCAGCACCTGAAACTTCTGCTATTTCAGCCATCGCATTGATGAATGAGATCTTGGTGGCTAGAAATGCATTAGCTGCAGACTTCACTAGTTCAGCTGTGGCAAGATCAGTAACAATAAAAGGGACACCAGCAGAAATCATTGGTGCAAAAACTTCACGAAGTTTATTCTCAGAGTGTTCATTAGTAACACCAACTACAAGACGATCTGGGTTTAGCGAATCCTCTAGTGCTGTTCCTTCTTTAAGGAACTCAGGATTCCAAGCCAAGTTTGCATCAAAACCAGTTAGTTTGTTTAATTCAGCACTCAATAGGGCGGCTGTTCCTACCGGAACAGTTGACTTACCAACTACCACTGCATCTGAAGATAGGTAAGGTGCTAGATCTTTAATGGCTGAATGAAGATAAGAAGTGTCAGCAGCTAATGAACCTTCTAGCTGAGGTGTCCCCACACAAATAAAGTGAACATCAACATCTTTAGAAGACTCGTCATGGGATGTTCTGAATGAAAGTCTGCCTGAGGCAAGCTGGGTTGCTAACTCTTCATCAAGCCCTGGTTCAAAGAATCCTGCTGAACCTGAATTGAGGCTAGCTACCTTAGATTGGTTGGGCTCAATACCTATTACGGTGTGGCCGATCTTGGACATGGCAACGGCGTGGGTTGCTCCTAGATAGCCAAGCCCGATAACAGATACTTTCATTGCCATTTGACAAGTCTAACCGTGCCTATAAATGAAGGACTTAGGCGGATTGAGTTAGCTGTTCTCAGCCGTGAATACTGCCACAATCGCATTGGCGTGGCCATGACCCATGGCATGGGTTTCCTTGAGGAAATTGACTTGTTCTAGATGCTTGAGGTCTTTGACTTTCTTGAGTTCTTTCATCCAAAAGGCAATAGGTTTGCCATACTTTGCCTCAATTGAAGGGAAGTAGCTCTTAGGTCCTTTTACTGGTTCAGCCATTCCTAGATATTAGTAAAGCATCTGCCATTATCAAATACATGGACAAAATCAAATACCTTCGCATAGTTCTACTAACAGGATCAACTGTCTTTGGATTAAGTGCACTGCTTCTAATAATTAGCCCGTCTCTCTTCAATGAACTCCTTGGCATCAGTTCAACACCAGAACTTGATTGGGCTATGAGAATGATTGGTCTAACTTTGGTAGCCCTAGCTGGAAACCTGATGAGTGTTTCTCTCAGAGGTAAAGACACAGCAGTAATTTTCTCAGCAAGAGTTATGGCGGTATCTGCAGCTGGCCTAGGTGTTCTGACTTTGCTAATTCCGATTGAGACTCTTACCTGGTTTGACTACGCATACGCTGCAGTTGGTTTTGGCTTTAGCGTGGCTTACATCGTCGGATTAATTAGAGCCAGCGCTTCAAAGTAAAAAACTAGAGTGTTACGTACGCAACTCCATTAACACGACTGCGTACTTTTACTGTTACTGAGTCACCTCTTCGCATCCATTCATTGGGCTTGCCAGTAATAGCGCTCACTCGAATGAATGATGCTGCGTAAGAGAAGTTGGTGTTCAGCTTGTCTAGTTGTTGATTGTTTTCAGTAACGTTTCTCAATCTTGTGGATGAAAGAACTTCACCGTTGAAATCTAGGTACTCGATGAGGGTTGAATCTACTGCGTGATTAGGCGAGATTATGCACTCAGTTTTGCCTTGGGTGCTTTGGATTTTGCATCTGCTATCTTTGGGGGCTTCGAGTGCCTTGATGGTCACAGTTATCGGATCACTTGGTTCACTCCACACTTCGCCCCACATGTCGTAAACAACCTGCATGATGCGATAGCTAAATGTCTTGCCATTCACATTCTCGTTGGGTTGCATGCCCATGCCTATCATCTGACCGGCAGAGATGCGGACAACTGCTCCATCTGATCTATAGATTCGCCAGGTATCTGTTGGCTCAGCATTTGGAATGTCAAACTCAACGAACAAAAGTTCATTGTTCTTTACTGTTATTCCAGACGGCTTCTCTGGTTTAGGAGACAGTAATCGATATGAAAGTGTGTCACTGTGAATTATTGAGTTACCACCGCAGTCATCCCCATCTTTGGCGGTAACCGAAAATGCTGAGGGTTGCGATGCGCTGCCCTTGATGTTAAGGAAAGAGTCTGTTGTGCAGAAGTAATCTGCAGTAGGCAGATGCCTATAGTAATAACTCTTTGCATTTGGCACGTCTGGCCAATCAAAGAGAATCTCATCAGAGGAAATGTACGTTGTTACAACATCTAAATATGTTTCCATGGGAGACACATTTGCAATAAAGACATCGGTACCAGGACCTACCTGAGAGTATTTGTTCATTAGGTGAAATGCCCCCTGTATTGGCCCAATTTCATTATCAAGTGGGCACTTGAAAGAAAAGATCTTCTCCACATCAGGTGGAGATGGAGAGTATCCAGAACAGGGGATTTTATCTCCGTTATCGTATTCAAAGATTCCGGAGATTTGACTGAAAACTGTTTGGAGTTGATCGAGTTCAGGTGTCAGGTCTGTGGTGGTCAACCAAAGTTCACCATATCTAGCTGAGGATTCAGTAACAACAGGAGCAGATGGTTTAGCTGGGTTTTGCATGACCAGAAGATTGGGTTCTGATGAAATACCAGCTCTCATTATTTGGAAGGAATAGCTCTGGGAATGCCCGCCGGTCATTGTGTAGCCAGTAGTTGCATTTGCTCTAACTAGTTTGTTGTTTACATAAAGATCTGCTGGTCCACCTGACCAGTTGACTGTTACCTCAGCTCCCGCACGAGCAAGATCAGGCTTCGCTAAGACATCCCCTTGAGTTATTTGCTGAGTAAGTTTGACGGCTTCTAGAGCATTTACGATTCCAGCCCCTGTGAAATACTCTTGCGGAAAATCATTATCAACTTGGTTGTTACAAGACCATGTATTTGTTACTTCTGATTTCTCACATGAGTCCCAGACTTTTGGTTTCTTTTCAAGAGCAGGGGAAGTCGTACTTTGAAGTATTGCCTGCACCTGAGGCGGGGTAAGTTCAGGATTGATGCTTAGAACCAAAGCAGCTACTCCAGCAATAAGAGGTGTTGAAGCAGAGGTTCCACCAAAGCCATTTGTTACACCAACTGGATCGTAGGTTACGGTGTTTACGCCAGGTGCCATTAGATCAAGGTTTGGACCCCAACTTGAAAAGGATGCTCGCCCTTTAGTTTGATCGATAGCTCCTGCTGAAATGAGCCCTGGAATTGTGTAGGAGCCAGAATACTGCTCTGAGATAACTCCTTGTTTGCAATATCTATTCATTCCCCAAGGGGCAATTGTTTGACAGCCATTGTTCCCTGCTGCTGAAACAACAACTACTCCTTTACTAACAGCGATGGAGATGGCGGCATTCATCATTGAATCAGCAGGTCCACCAAAGCTCATACTTATTACTTGAGCTCCTTCTTCAATTGCCCATACCAGCGCCTTACGAGCGGCCACTGTATCGCAGGAGCCTAAGAAGCAAACGCGAGCGACGATTAGTTCAGCATCAGGAGCAACTCCTCTTAACCCAGTTGCCATATCGTATTCACTTGATATCACGCTGGCTGTCTGAGTGCCATGATCAGGCAGTGGTGGTTGAGATGGTAAAAAGTCTTTGTAGGCAACCAACTTAGTGTTAATGCCTGGAGTATTTAAGGCAATGCCTGAATCCAAGACAGCTACCTTGACACCGGCTCCTCTAAAGCCAAGTTCTGCAACTTTATCTACTGTTATGGCTTTAGTTGTCCACTCATTATGTTCAGCTAGCGTTCCATACTCGGGCAGGTAGTAGCTATCCTCCGCTGAAGCCACTGTTGCGATAGAGCCGCTCAGAATTCCTGAAACAAGAAGAGCGACTAAGAAAAACTTCTTTTTCATAGGGTAGTTCTGGCTACTAGTGTTTCAACCATCGTCGTAGCTGCTGAAACCATCAGCTTAAAATCCATGGTGAAGAGCCCAGGAAAATCGTCTTGCTGCTCGGTCATCAAAGGGACGTGAACAAATCCAGATACTTTCCCTGAACCCTCTAGTTCTTTTTGCATCTCATAAAAGATGTGATTACAGACAAAAGCTCCGGCAGTTAGAGAAGCTGCTGCCGGGATACCTTTCTCTTTGAGTGCAGAGACGAGTTCATTCACCGGCAGGGTGCTCTCAAAAGCGGTTGGGGAGTCTGAGCTAATTCTCTGGTTCACTCGTTTTTCGCCACTGTTATCTGCGATGGCGGCATCATTCAGATTCACGGCAAAGCGTTCCGGGGTAATGCTGATTCGGCCCTCGGCTTGTCCGAAGCAGATAACGACATCCGGATCTTGCTCGTGAATTAGGGAAAGTAGCGTCGAAGCAGACTCTTTGTAGGTAACTGGCAGGACTGCGGTTGTGATTAAAGCTCCTGCGACTGAATTTGGCTCAACTCGATTGACGAGCTCCCCGCTTGGATTTAGCCGAGCGTTATTAAAAGGCTCGAACCCTGTAAGTAAAACCTTGAGCATGCCCCTAAGTCTAACTATCTATAACACTTTCGCATCAGGTGCATTTTGCTAGCTAGTTCGATTGCACAGCATCACTAGGCTTTTGGAATGCTAAAAACATCTATGACTCTCGGGTTTATTCGCCTCATCATGGCGCTAGCCCTATTCGGCAGCATCTTCTGGCAGATCAGTGACAGAGTTGCTCACAATCTATTCCGCCCAGCCGAATACTTCACATTTTTCACCATCACATCTTGTTTATTGACGGGTGTCGCCCTGACTATTGGCGGACTTAGAGTGTTGCGGAACCAGCCTGAGACCAAGTTTTTAACATTATTCCGTCTGACAATGGCGGCTTCGATGGTCATTGTTGGCGTTATTTACAACTTACTTCTAACCGATTCAGTTGATAAGAGAGACATTGGCTATGACTGGCCAGTTCTTCCAAACCTCGTTCTCCACACCTACATGCCTATCCTGGTCTTCTTAGAGTGGCTGATTTCCAGAACTGCTGTTCCGCTAAAGCTCAAGACAGCTTTCTGGGTACTGGTTTACCCTCTTACCTGGCTAGCCTTCTCAATCACACGAGGCTTCATAACTGACTGGTGGCCATACTGGTTCATCGACCCGCAGTATGGCTATCCCGTTATGCTCCAGTGGATATTCACTATTGCTGCGTTCTTCGTGGTGCTAGCACTTGGTTTGCTTCCAGCCCAGAAGGCACTTGCCAAAATCGGTAAGTAAGTCTTTTCTACTGGCTTAGCCTTGTTCCATGATCAACTT
>JBEDBW010000008.1:0-10827 GCA_041177045.1 Actinomycetota bacterium
TACGGTGATCGACTAAAGCACGTTCACTTTAAAGACTTATCAACTAAGACAAACCAATTCACCCCACTGGGTGAAGGAGATATAGATTTCGTTGCGGTATTAGCCGCAATGAGAAGAGCCAGCTATGACAGTTGGTTACTGGTAGAACTCGATGCCTATGCAGGCGATCCGAAGACTGCCGCAGAAATAAGCAGGAGCTACCTAGAGCGGCTATTTGCTAACTAGAAATACCATCCATCCATCAAAAAGAAATAACCAAGGAGAGCAAAAATGAAGAAACTGATAACAAGCATTGGAGTGAGCGCAGCATTAGTGCTTGCCTTCACCGGATGCTCGTCCAGCGGAACTAATGGGCAAGACGAAGGTATTGATAGTGCCATCGTCGCTCAGGTAGACGCTGCACTTGCTGCACTAGAAGGCCAGGTACTAAGCCTTGGCCCTAACGGAGAAACACCTTCTGGATTCGATAGCACAGAGCTAACCGATGAAGAAGTAGAACAGATCAAGGCTCAAAAACTCACAGCAGCAATCGTTATGCACTACTCAGGTAACGACTGGTCAACCGCGCAGATCGAAGGCCTAAAGGCTGAGTTCGCACGTTTGGGAGTTGAAGTTGTAGCTGTAACAGATGCAGACTTCAAGCCAGAGAAGCAGGTGTCAGACATTGAAACTGTTATGGCACTAAAGCCAGACATCATCGTCTCAATTCCAACTGACCCAGTTGCAACATCAGCTGCCTTCAAGAAAGCTGCTGCTGCAGGAATCAAGTTGGTCTTTATGGACAACGTTCCAGCTGACATGGTCGGTGGCCAGGACTACACAGCTGTTGTCTCAGCGGACAACAAGGGTAACGGTGTTGTTTCAGCTCACCTCTTTGCAAAAGCACTTAACGGTAAGGGCAAAGTTGGTTTGATCTATCACGATGCAGACTTCTTTGTAACCAAGCAGCGCTATGACGGTTTCAAGGAAACTCTTGCTGAGTACCCAAACATTGAGATTGTTGAAGAAAAGGGTATTGGCGGTCCAGACTTTGCTGGTGATGCTCAAGCAGCAGCAACAGCAATGCTAACCAAGCACTCAGACCTAAATGGTATCTGGGGTGTTTGGGATGTTCCAGCAGAAGGAATCATGGCTGCAGCTCGCGAAGCTGGACGTCTTGACCTAAAGATTGGAACTCAGGACCTAGGTACTAACGTTGCAATTCAGCTTGCCAAGAAGGAACTAATTGTTGGTCTTGGCGCACAACGTCCGTACGATCAGGGTGTTGCAGAAGCGCGCTTGGCTGCTGCAGCTTGTATCGGAAAGACCGGGCTTCCTAACTTTGTTGCACTAGGAGCTCTTCCTGTATCACACGAAAACGTACTCGAGGCTTGGAAGACCGTCTACAGCGTAGACGCACCTGAATCAGTCTCTAGCGTTTACAAAAAGTAATAAAAGAACCAGAGGGCTGGGAGTATACCCCCAGCCCTCTGTACCACCCATCCATCTGGGCCATAACTAGTTTAGGCAAGGAATAGAAATGAAAAAAATCAATGTAGGTCTTATCGGTGGCGGGTTCATGGGTAAAGCCCACTCGCTCGCATATTCAGCAGTTCCTATGTTCTTCTGGCCGACCGAAATTATGCCTGTGAAGCACACGGTCGCAGAGTTCAACGACAAGATGGCTGAGGATGCTGCGGCCAGGTTCGGTTTCGAAAACTCGACTTCTGACTGGAACACCATTATCAATAACCCGGATATTGACCTCGTCGATATCGCAACCCCAAACAACTCACATGCCGAGATTGCCATTGCTGCCCTGAAGGCAGGAAAGCATGTCATTTGTGAAAAGCCTTTAGCTCGAACTGTTGAAGAAGCTGCCTCCATGTATGAGGCTGCAAGAGATTCAAATCTAGTCAACATGGTTGCTTTCAACTACCGCAGAACACCTGCAGTAGCTCTTGCAAAGCGTTACATCGATGAAGGTGCTATCGGCAGAATTATTAACTTTAGAGCTACCTATCTTCAGGACTGGTCAGCTGATCCAAACTCACCACTATCTTGGAGATTCCAAAAAGACATTGCAGGATCCGGTGCAATCGGAGACATTCTTACTCACGTTCTAGATATGGCTCGTTACCTTGCTGGTGAAGTTACTGAAGTCTCAGCTATTACAAACCACATCATTACTGAGCGACCTCTTCAGCAGTCAGGTGCAGACTCACTTGGTAACTCTAAGGGTGGTTCTGATGCACCTAAAGGAAAAGTAGATGTTGAAGACGAAGTTCTCTCACTACTCAAGTTTGCTAATGGAGCAATTGGATCTGTAGAGGCAACTCGTAATGCCTGGGGCAGAAACAACTTCATCACACTAGAAATCCATGGATCTGAAGGTTCGATTGCATTCAACTATGAGAACAGAGATGAATTACAAGTTTGCTTCAAGTCAGATGGCAGCGACCGTAGAGGTTTCCGCACTGTATACACCGGCCCTAACCACCCAAACGGTGAGAGCCTATGGCCTATCCCTGCACTGGGTATTGGCTACGGTGAAACCAAGATCATCGAAGCGCATGACCTATTCAAAGCCATTGCTGGTGAAGAACCGGTTAGACCGGACTTTGGCGATGGCTACCAGGTTGCACTCATCGATGATGCAATCGCACGTTCTGCAGAGAGCGGTCAGTGGACAAAGGTACCTCAGCTCAACCGTGAGACAGGCAAGGTTTCCTAACTAATGAACTCCACTACATCAGCAATAGAGATGCGGGGTATCGAAAAGTCTTTCGGTACTAACCCGGTATTGAAGAATGTCGACTTCAACGTAACCGTCGGTGAAGTCCACGCTCTTGCTGGTGAAAATGGTGCAGGTAAGTCAACTTTGATGAAGATTCTTCAAGGCGTTTATCAAAAAGATGCCGGAGAAATCCTGGTTGCAGGACAGACAGTAGAAATTACCGATACCTTTGCAGCTAGAAAAGCTGGCATCGGTATGGTCTTCCAGGAGTTCTCTCTAATTCCTACCCTGACTGTTGCTCAGAACATATTTCTAACTAATGAACCTACTAAGTACGGCATCATTGATGATGCTAAAGCTAAGGCTCAGGCACTTGAGATTTTCAAGGAAATGGAAGTTGAAGTAGATCCATCTAGAACCGTTGAGTCAATGCCCACTGCCTTATGGCAGTTGACAGAGATAGCAAAAGCACTAGCTCAAAACGCCAAAGTTCTAATCATGGACGAACCAACTGCTTCCCTAGCTAAGCATGAGGCAGAGGGACTATTTGCTTTGATTGAGAGGCTAAAAGCCAAGGGAATAGCAATCGTCTACATTTCCCACCGAATGGATGAGATTTACCGTATCGCCGATCGAATCACAGTGCTTCGAGATGGTTCTAAGGTGCTAACAGAGTCTCTGAAGAAAGTATCTCCTGAGCAAATTGTTGAAGCGATTGTTGGACGTAAGGCTGCAGCCCATCTTGTTCATAAAAACAGATCAAACAAAATCTCTAATGAAGTTGTTTTGGATGTGAAGAATCTATCTTCTGGCCCTAAACTTCAAGACGTTTCCCTGCAGGTGCGTCGTGGTGAAATATTGGGTCTTGCTGGACTTATGGGATCAGGTAGAACAGAGCTAGTAAATACGCTCTTTGGAATTCTGAAACCAACTTCAGGAACCATAACAATTAACGGTAAAGCAATAGATATCTCTTCCCCAAAACGGGCTATTGAAAACCGTATTGCTCTTATCCCTGAAGACAGAAGAGCCCAGGGACTAGTCCTAGATCATCCCGTCACAGAGAACTTGACTCTTCCACTTCTTGATGGTCTAAAGAGTAACGGCCTGCTGTCCAAGAAGAAGATTCTGGCGAAGAGCAAAGAGATCATCAATCAGTTCGACATCAAGCTTGCCTATCCAGGTATCCGTGTCAGCTCTCTATCCGGTGGAAACCAACAAAAGGTTGTGATTGGTAAGTGGTTGGGCACAGACCCAGAAATTCTTCTCATGGATGAGCCAACAGCAGGTGTAGACATTGGAACTAAAAGCGAGATCCTCGACTTGGTTCGCAAGATTGCCGATAGCGGCAAGTCAGTCATTCTTATTTCTTCCGAGCTTCCGGAGCTCCTTTCTGTTTCAGATCGCGTCCTGGTCCTAAAAGACGGACATGTTTCTAAAAGCCTTAATCGCGAGGAAATACCAAGCGAAGAATTTTTACAACTAGCAATTCAAGGAGCAGTATGAGTACCAAGACGACAACTAATTCAGCACTCAACCTCTTAAAGAGATTTGAGTGGCAACAGAACATCATTTACATTGGCTTCATAGCCGTGTTCCTGCTGTTTGCCATAACTCTTGGAGATTCAGGTTTCACAAGTCCCAACAACTTGCTGAATATCTTTAGACAGACAGCCACTATCTCAATCATGGCCGTAGCGATGACTTACGTCATCGCAGCAGCTGAGATTGACTTGAGCATCGGATCTGTTGCTGGTCTAGCTGCTGTTGTAGCAGCGATGACCATAGACACCTACGGCCTGTTTGTTGGAATTGCTGCTGGCCTAGCTGTCGGTGCTATCGCTGGTGCGATTAGCGGTGGGCTAGTGGCTTGGTTGAAAGTGCCATCGTTCCTCGTGACTCTGGGCATGTTAGGACTGGTAGTTGGAGTTGCCCGTTGGATAACAGAGTCCGCTCCAGTTCCTATCGCGGATCAAACCTTCATAGCCATCTTTGGTGGTGCCGATGTGGGCCCAATTCCAGGACTACTTATCTGGGTGATTGTGGCAGTAACCGTTGGAGCAATCGTTATGAACAAGACCAAGTTTGGTCGTCACGTTCGAGCAACTGGTGGAAACCTAGTAGCTGCCGGCTACACCGGAGTAAAGACCGCAAGAGTGAAGTTCATGGTTCTTCTACTCTCAGGAGTTGTGGCCTCGATTGCAGGAATGCTTTACGCTGGCCGCCTACAGTCTGGAAGATTCCAGTGGGGAACCGGAGACGAGCTTTCAGTTATTGCCGCTGTAATTCTTGGTGGCACCAGTTTGTTCGGTGGAAGAGGCCAAGTTGTAGGTTCACTATTTGGAGCATTGTTCATCGGGCTTATAAACAACGGTCTAATTTTGGCTGGACTAGATGTAAGCCAACAGCAAGTAGTCAGAGGCGCGATCATCATTCTCGCAGTGGCATTGTCGAGAAAAAAGTAATCATGAAATCAAAACTTAGAGCAGGAATAATCGGAGCAGGCTTCATAGCAAAAGTTCACGCTAGAGCTATCAGAAATTCTGGAAATGAACTTGTCGCAATAGCAAGTTCAACTCCAGAGTCTGCTGCCTCAGTAGCTGAAAGCTTTGGCATTCAGAAAGTGTTCAATACTTGGCAAGAACTAGTTGAATCTCCAGAGGTCGATGTAGTTCACATCTGCACACCTAACGAATTGCACGCTGAGATTGCTATTGCTGCTGCAAAAGCGAACAAGCACATTGTTTGTGAGAAACCTATATCAGTAAATCTAGAAGAGGCAATCGAAGTTGAGGCAACTGTTGATGCAAGTGGCGTTGGCTTTGCAGTTCCTTTTGCTTATCGCTTCTATCCAATCGTTCGCGAGATGAGAGCAAGACTGTTAAAAGGTGAAGCTGGACCTGTTCACCTAATGCACGGAAACTACCTACAAGATTGGTTAGCAGAACCAACCTCAGACAACTGGAGAGTTAATTCAGTTAGTGGCGGCAAGTCGAGAGCATTTGCTGATGTTGGTACTCACTGGTGTGACCTAATGGAATTTGTAACTGGGGATAGGATCTCAAGTCTTATTGCTCAAACAGCTAAGGCTTATCAAGAGCGCAACGGTGAGAAAGTTCAAACAGAAGACATCGCAAACATCCTCTTTGAAACTGTAGGTGGTGCAACAGGTAGCTTGACTGTCAGCCAAGTATCTCCTGGACGCAAGAACCAGCTATTGCTAGAAGTAGATGGGGCAAGTGCTTCCTATACCTTCAACCAAGAAAAGCCTGACTCACTCCTAGTAGGCAGCACTCAGACTAATCAGATCATCACTCCTGGCAATGAAACACTTTCATCTGCCGATGGGAAGAGACTCTCTCACTTACCATCTGGGCATCCCCAAGGATATCAAGATGTATTCAACAACTTCATTTCTGATGCCTATGAGGGTTTTCAAGGAAACCCTGTAGAGGGAGTCCCAGGTCTTCAAGACGGCCTGCGCTCTGCTGCCCTAATCGAAGCAGTGCTTAGATCTGCTGAGAGTAAGAGTTGGGTTGATGTGAGAAATACATCAAGCAAAACCACGAGTAAAATGTTGGCAAGCTAACTAAAGGATAAGTAAATGACTCGTCCGGTAACACTTTTCACAGGTCAATGGGCAGATCTAACTCTTGAAGAGGTCGCCAAACTTGCCAGCAAGTGGGGCTACGACGGTTTAGAAATAGCCTGCAGCGGCGAACACCTTGATGTTTGGCGTGCTTCCGAAGATGATGCCTATGTAGCCGAACGCCTAGCAATCTTAGAAAAGTACAACCTAAAGCTGTATGCAATTTCCAATCATCTAAAGGGCCAGGCTGTTTGTGACAATCCAATTGATTTCCGTCATAAAGACATAGTTGGAGCTAAAGTTTGGGGCGATGGTGTACCTGAAGGTGTTCGTCAAAGAGCAGCTGAAGAAATGAAAATGACAGCAGTCGCCGCTAGGAAGTTAGGCGTAGATACCGTAGTTGGGTTCACTGGCTCTTCTATTTGGCAATACGTGGCAATGTTCCCACCAGTTTCAAAGGAAGTAATCGAAGCTGGTTATCAGGACTTTGCAGATAGATGGAATCCAATCATGAATGTTTATGATTCAGAAGGTGTTCGTTTCGCTCTTGAAGTGCATCCCTCCGAGATTGCTTACGACTACTACACAACTGTAAAAACTCTCGCTGCAATTGATAACCGCAAAGCCTTTGGTCTGAACTGGGATCCAAGCCATATGCATTGGCAAGACATAGATCCTGTGAACTTCATTCTTGACTTCGCAGATCGTATCTATCACGTTGACTGCAAAGACACATTTGTTAGAAAACAAGATGGTCGAGTTGGAAGACTAGGTTCTCATCTTGGCTGGGATGATCCAAAGAGAGGGTGGACTTTTGTATCCACCGGTAGAGGACAGATTGACTGGGAATCATCCTTTAGAGCTCTAAACACAATCGGCTACAAAGGGCCTATCTCAGTTGAATGGGAAGATGCAGGCATGGACAGACTGCATGGAGCAGAAGAAGCTATTGGTTTTGTGCGCTCGCTACTTTGGAAGACACCGGAGTCATCATTTGATTCTGTCTTCAAGCAAGAGCACTAAAGGAAATTCAGTAAGTGACAAACGTCTGCACAGTGGTTGCTGTTTTTACTC
This sequence comes from Actinomycetota bacterium, assembly GCA_041177045.1. GTDB lineage: Bacteria > Actinomycetota > Actinomycetes > Actinomycetales > Microbacteriaceae > Rhodoluna. The sequence continues at coordinate 7,380 of JBEDBW010000008.1, forward strand.
CAAAGCCTGAGTTTTATTCAGAAGTCCGAGACCTCTTATATAGAGTGACTCCGCTAGTTCATGATGAGCCTGGCTGTGAGTTCTACACAATGAATGAAGAAGTCGAAGGTCGCCTAGTCCACATAGAAGCTTGGACAACAAAGCAAGATTGGCTAGATCACATGGAGCGACAGACAGTCATTGAAATACTCAGTGGTGTCGAAGGCAAGCTCTCCAAAGAGATTGAGGTTTACGAACTGTATAACGTCCCAACAGGAAATTCAGGAAAAGGGACGCTTTCTAAGTCTTGACCTGAATTGCAAACATGATGGCAGCCTGGCAATTACGTTCCAACTCACAACTTCGATAAAGCTATCCCTTGAAACCACCAGCAAAGCCATTACCTGGCTGGCAATTCTAGGGTCTCTAGCGACCTTGATTCGCGGGTCGATTTCTCTAGTCACGTAATCTACTCAACTTCTAGGGTTATCAAACCACAGAGAACCTGGAACTTGGCCCAGTTGGACTGCTAAACACCGACTAATCTGAGCTGAATCAAACAAAAAATAAGCCCCCAATTCTGGGGGTTTATTTATTCGTACCTGAGGAGGCCTACACCCGAAATCCATATTCATATAGATGTATAAATCTGGTCTCCGCATTGAGGTCAGAATCCGGGAATCCATTTAGGAACGATTTAGGCGCAAAGTCGAGGTTCTGGGGCCTAATTGTAGACCAATCGTCTAGTATTGGATTAATAGTTAAACTTCTCGCCTATTTACCGGCGAACCACAAACTAAAAATCCCCCAAGTTCAAAACAGGAGATCATTCAATGCTGAAAAAATATTTAGCGCACTAGCTCTATCATCACTATTTGTTGGGGGGTTGAGTGTTACTCAAGCAAACGCCGTGGCAACAGATGTTGACATTGCAAAAGTTCAATATCCAGGAGCTAACTTCACTATTATCTTGGATTCAGATACCGAATTCGAAGTAGCAGCAGGAGTGAGGAGTATCACTGTAAGTCGAGAGTTTTCATTTGCGGAGAGTTTTCTTCTAGATCGCCAAGGTCAGAGATTGGGTGTAAAAGTATCCATGACCCAGCCGAATGGAACACCTATTGCCCAAAATGGTTCTGGTATTTCATTCTTCATCTCTCCTAGCGGAATTCTTTTTAAGAGTGATGGTAATGGTCCAAGTGTCCAGCTGGATTACATGAGCAATTCATTAGTTGTTCCAGCCGATGCAACAAACTACCAAGGCTATCTAAAACCAACAATAATTTTAGAGAACATGTCAGGTGCCGCTCTTCCAACTGGAACTTACACCTACTCCATCGAACTAGTTACGTTGCCTGCATCGACAGTCGTGCCAAATGATGCAACTGGGCTAACCCTTAGAGACACAGAGTTCAGGTATGGGGTGCGAGGATCTACTTTTACAGCTCCAGCAGACGTCCAAGATGCAAGCATCAGCGGAACTGTTTGTTTGGACACATCCAAAGCAACTGTAGGCGACACAATCACAGCCGAAATTATTTATGACGGAGTTGTATCACCTGGCCAGAACCATTTCTTCGAAACTCAATCTGGCTTTAAGCAGTGGGGAGACGCTGGTTATCGAAGTACAAGTTCTAGCTCCATAATTGTCACTCAAGGTGACTTAGATTGGGGCGTCGAGGTTTCACTAAATCAGTACGTGCCGAACCTCGTAGCTGGTTCGACCCACGACATAGCTTTCAGGTTCTACAACCAAAATGAAGTAGACGTCAGTTCTAACTGTGCTCCAGCTAAACCTGCAGCACCAACTCTTTCTGTTGTGAGTGGAACAATTTCAGTAACTGGCCAATTCGCAGTTGGCTCAAGCGCTATGACAATGTCTTCTGGCCCGGAGTGTGTGGCCTATGACTCTGCAGCTCCAACAGTGATTGTGAAAACTACAACAGTTGCAGTTAACTTTTCCAACAGAGCTAACTACTCATGCAGTATCAACGGGTTAACCACAGGAAAGACTTATCTGGTTAAGTTCAGAGACAAGTTTGGCGAGGTTTACTCAGAATATTCCGATGCAAGCCAGATTCTTCTACCAGCCGCAGGTTACACAGTGACAAGCAGTTATGTCGGTGTGCTTGAGGCTAAGAAAATTGTGAAGGTAAGCAGTAACGTTCTTCCGATCGAGGATTACGGCACTATAACCCGCACTATTGCCGACGGCAAAGGTGGCTTCTACATGTCTGGAGCTTTGTCCGGTGCGTGCCCGCCTTCTTGTGGAACTTCAAGCGTCCGAATCAGACACGCAACTGCTACAGCTATGGATTCGACCTTCGCAGGAACTGGTTCAGCAGTCATCAACTCATTCGAGGTATCTAGCCCAATTGTTTCGAACCTGGGATACTACGGTTCAAACAAAGACAAATGGGCGCTTCCTGTGAACGGTTTCATTACCATGAGTCCTACTAGCCAGTCGCAAATCTTCCTAGGATCTAACACCGAAGCGACAATCACTTCAAAAATATTATCTGTCTCAGACGTAACCACAGTCTGCTCCGCAGCAGCGGCAGGTTACGCTCCACGCCCAACCGGAAACATGGAAATATCGGTTGTCGGAGCACCAATCAATGATGTGTTGTTGTCCATTACCTGCTACAAGAGCTACACAATAGGTGCAACTTCGAGCCTTCTTCCCCTACCTATTTTGGCTACTATGAATCCAACAACTGGCGCTTTGACCTTCAAAGCAGCAATGGGAACCCCATCAGATACAGTAAACAGCGTTAGCGCTAGATACTCAGTGAATCCAAACGCAGCAAGCGGAGAAGCTTTAGTAACTGCTTTTGCAACTACCAGCTTGGTGACACAGATCAACAACTTCCCTGCTGTAAATGCCGGAACAATTACCGACTACGCGGTTATCCGATTGGATTCAAGCTTGAATGTCTTGAGTACAACAAATGCTGCTTGGGCAACTACCGGTGTGCAAATCTCGGCTAATCCAACAATAATTGTCCCTCAGGAGAACACGGGAACGGTATTCACCATTGTTACCACCAACTCAGTTCCTTCGGTTGTGACATTTGCTGGATCTGCGGTTGGTACTGCTCTACTCATCGACAGAACAGCCTCTGAAATTGCAAATCCAACTATTGCTCTAATGATTGGTCACGCTGTTCCATCTAACGAGACAGCTCTACCTGTTCAGGTAACTGCAACAGGAAAGGACGCAGCTGGTTGGATTAATCTATCTACCGGTGTTCTAACTACCGGTGAAGTTCTAACCTACACAACTGCTTCCGGAAATGGACTTGCTAAGTTCTGGGTAAGAGGATCTGACAAGACTCTGTACCTTATCTATAGCGATGTAGCTGCACCTGCTAACCTGACTGTACTTAAGTGGATGGACCCTAGTTATGTGGTTCCATCAGGCCCAGTTCCAGTGGTGACATCAAAGGACGTTAAGTACTCAAAGAAC